>JAOZVV010000017.1 GCA_025869365.1 Pseudonocardia sp. | reverse complement strand
TTCAGGAAAGCCACATTCATGAAGAATCCTTACGTGAATGTGGCTTTCCTGAACCTCGCACGGGCCTGAACCCCGCGCGGACCGTCCCTCAGGCCCCGATCGCCGTCGCGGGTGTCGGGAGGCGCTCCGCGAGCAGCACCCGGCGCATCGCGTCCGCGCGCAGCGGGCGGGCGAAGAGCCAGCCCTGGTAGGCGTCGACCCCCAGGCCGCGCAGCACGTGGAACTGCTCCGCGGTCTCGACCCCCTCGGCCACCGTCGAGCGGCCCATCGCGTGCGCCATGTCCACGACCGCACGGGCGACGGCGAAGTCCGCCGGGTCCTCGGCGATGCCGGTGACGAACGACCGGTCCACCTTCACGGTCTGGGCCGGGAGCTCCTTGAGCCGCGCCAGCGAGGAGTAGCCGGTGCCGAAGTCGTCGACGGCGAAGCGGACGCCCCTGGTCACCAGCTCGGCCATCGCGTCCAGCGCGTGCCGCGGGAGCGCCACCATCGACGTCTCGACGAGTTCGAGCACGAGCTGGTCCCACATCAGCCCCGCGTCCGCGACGGCCGCGGTCACCTGGGTGAGGAAGTCCGGCTCGCTCGGCAGCAGCCCCGCGAGGTTGACCGCGACGGCCACCCCGCGGCCACTCGGCGTCGTCCAGCCCGCGGCCTCCTTGGCCGCGGTGCGCAGCACCCAGAGGTCCAGGTCCCGCAGCAGCCCGCCGCGCTGGGCGACCGGCAGGAACTCCCCCGGCGGGATCACCCCGCGCTCGGGGTGCGGCCAGCGGACCAGCGCCTCGGCGCTGTGCACGAGCCCGTCCGGGCCGACGACCGGCTGGTACTCCAGCAGCAGCCCGTCGCTCGCGATCGCGGCCCGCAGCTCGGCCTCGAGCTCCAGCTGCCGGGTCGCGGTGGACACGACGCCCTCGCAGGCGATCCCGACGCCGCCGCGGTCGTTCTTCTTGACGTCGTGCATGGCGACCTCGGCGAACCGGAGCAGGTCCGAGGCCGAGACGTCGTCGTCCGGGGACGGCGTGGCGAGACCGACGGACGCGGTGAGGTGGACCGGGCTCCCGTGCACGGTCACCGTCGTGCGGAGCATGTCCGCGACGGTCCGGGCGAGCGCGTCCGGACCGCCCGCGTCCGCGTGGTCGCTGCAGATCACCACGAACTCGTCCGCGGAGAGCCGGGCGGCGGTGCAGCCGAACGGCAGCTCGCGCTGGAGCCGGCCCGCGAGCGCGACGAGGAGGTCGTCCCCGGCCTCGTGTCCGAGTGAGGAGTTGACCCGCGCGAAGTCGTCCAGGTCCCCGCAGACCAGCGCGACGCGGTCCCGTCCGG
The DNA here is from genome assembly GCA_025869365.1 of Pseudonocardia sp. Lineage (GTDB taxonomy): Bacteria > Actinomycetota > Actinomycetes > Mycobacteriales > Pseudonocardiaceae > Pseudonocardia. The sequence continues at coordinate 16,442 of JAOZVV010000017.1, read as the reverse complement.
GCCCGGCGAGCAGCCTGTCCAGCAGGTCGAGCGCGGCGGCGCGGTTCGGCAGCCGGGTCAGCTCGTCCGTGGTCGCCGCGCTGCGCAGGAGCTCCGCGGCGCGCCGCTGCTCCCCCACGTCCGTGCAGACGATCAGCCAGAACACCCCGCCGTCGTCCGCCATCGACGCCGTGACGCCGACCTCGCACCACACCCGGGTGCCGTCCCCGCGCAGCAGCGCCAGCGCGTCGATGCGGTAACCGTGCCGCGCACCCGGCGGGATCCGGCGCAACCAGCGCGGGAGGCCCTCGGCGTCCGCGTCCGGCTCCGCCGTCAGCTGCAGGGCGGAGGTGCCCCGCAGGTACTCCAGCGGGGCGTCCAGCAGCGCACACAGGGCCGGGTTCGCGTCCACGAGCCGGCCGGACGCGTCCAGCAGCCCGATGCCCGCCGTGACCGTCGCCATGAGGTCCAGGAACCGCTGGCCGGAGTGCTGCACCCGGCCGTCGGCGACGCGCTGCGCGCTGACGTCGCGCACCATGCCGACGAGCCGCACCGGCGTGCCGTCCGCGGAGCGTTCGACGCCCGCCCGGCAGCTCAGCACCCGATCCCCGGGGAGCCGCAGCTCGACGTGGTGGTCCTGGCCGACCGTGCCCGAACGCAGCCCGCGGCAGAGCAGCGCGACCTGCTCGCCCTCGAGCGGGCCCCGCTCCGTGTCCGCGGTGACGCCGACGGCGCGGTACAGCTCGTCGAGCGTCTCGGTACGGGTGAGCGTCGCGGTGGCCAGGTCGAACGTCCAGGTGCCGACCCGGGCGATCCGCTCGAGCTCCGCGGTCCAGCGCCGGTCCGCCTCCGAGGCCCCCGGCGCCTGGTCCAGCTCGACGAACAGGACCGCGCGCAGGGCGCCGGGCAGCTCCCAGCGCACGACCCGCACCCGCACCAGCGAGTGGTCCGGGCGGACGAGGCGGGCGTCGGTGTCCGGGCCGGCGACGAGCTGACCGATCCGCATGCCCAGCGGGCCGTGGTCGGGGTCGTCGGTGCGCCGGTCCGAGAGCCGCAGGAAGGCCTGGTTGACGCGCACGATCCGGTCCGAGTCGTCGCACACGACGGCGGGCGCGGACGGCAGCGGCACGACCTCGACGCCGCCGGGGCCGAACCCGTCGAGGGTCCCCGGAGGAAGCGTGGAGGTGCCCAGGACCGCCTCCCGCAGCGCGGGGAGGATGCGGGCGGCCCGGGCGATCTGCTCGGCGTCGGACAGCCGGGCGTCCTCGGGGAGCCGGGGAATCCGCGGGAAGGATCCGCGCGGGTCCGTCAGCTCCGGGTCCGGGCCCGGCGGTCCGTCCGGCTCGCCGAGCGCGACGGCCCCGAGGCCGGAGGGCGCGGGCCCCGCGCCGACGACCTGCATCGGCCGCGGGTCCGTCGTGACCTCGGACGCCTGCTGGGCCCCGACGGTCACCTCCTCGTGGACGTACCGCGCAGCGCGCGGGTCCGCGGTCGGGAGCTCGTGCGGCTCGTGGCCGGACGAGGGGACGATGCCGCCCGGCGAGTCCGAGATGGCCCGCGCGAGCTGGCTGGCGAACCGGGCCACCTCGGGGCGCATCCCGCCGCCGAGGACGGCCTGGCGCGACCGGCGGAGGTCCGCACGCTGCACCTCCGCCGACGCGTCGTCGTCCTGGGCCAGTGGGCCCGGGAGCAGCGGGTCCCGGAGGCCACGTCCACCGTGCCCGTCGCGCAGGGTCTCCCCGCTGCGCGGCGACCTCTCGTCGAACTCGTCCACTGCGCCCCCCAGGCGTCGTGTGCCGAACCCCTTTACGACAGGCACAACGAGGTGATCGCCCGGTCGATCCGCGGACTTACCCCCGACGAGCCGCGACCCCCTGTGTGGGTGACCCGATCCGGGTAACCGGAGAGTCACCGACAGGGCCACCGGGCGGAGGATCCGCAGTTCGCTCGGCGCCCGTTCGACTACGCCACGTGACTAACGTCCGCTCGCCCGTTCGGCGACTGCCCGGACGGCGGCCGACACCTCGGGCGCGACACGCGGATCGAAGGGGCTCGGGACGATCCGGTCCGGCGCCAGGTCGTCCCGCGCCACCAGGTGGATCGCCTCGGCCGCGGCCAGCTTCATCTCCTCGGTGATGCGGCGGGCCCCGGCGTCCAGCGCGCCGCGGAAGACCCCCGGGAACGCCAGCACGTTGTTGATCTGGTTGGGGAAGTCGCTGCGGCCCGTCGCGACGATCGAGGCGTACCGCGCGGCCACGTCCGGTGCGATCTCCGGGTCCGGGTTGGACAGCGCGAAGACCATGGGCCGCGGGGCCATCGTGGCGAGCAGTTCCTCCGGGATCCGCGCGCTGGACAGGCCGACGAACACGTCCGCGCCGGTCATCGCGTCCGCGATCCCACCGGTGACGCCGCGTGGGTTGGTCTCGGCGGCGAGCCGCGCCTTCTCCCCGCCCCGGCCGGTGTCGATGACGCCCCGGGAGTCCAGCACGACGACGTCGCGCGCCCCCGCCGCGAGGAGGATCCGCGCACAGGCGACGCCCGCCGCGCCCGCCCCGGAGATGACGACGCGGAGGTCCGCGAGCGCCCGCCCCTCGACCTCGCAGGCCCCGCGCAGGGCCGCCAGCAGCACGATCGCCGTGCCGTGCTGGTCGTCGTGCATGACCGGGCAGTCCAGCGCCTCGATCAGCTTGGCCTCGAGCTCGAAGCAGCGCGGCGCGGAGACGTCCTCCAGGTTCACCGCACCGAAGCTCGGCCGGAGCCGGACGAGGGTCTCCACGATCTCGTCCACGTCCGTGGTGTCCAGCACGATCGGGATGGAGTCCAGCCCACCGAACGCCTTGAACAGCGCGGACTTGCCCTCCATGACCGGGAGCGCGGCGCGCGGGCCGATGTCCCCGAGGCCGAGGACGGCGGTGCCGTCGCTGACCACCGCGACGAGGCGGTTGGCCCAGGTGTAGCGGGCGGCGAGGGCGGGGTCCGCCGCGATGGCGCGGCTGACGTCCGCGACGCCCGGCGTGTAGGCGATCGCGAGGTCCCGTGCGTCGGACAGCGAGGTGGACAGCCCGGTGTGGAGCTTGCCGCCGACGTGGGCGTCGAAGATGTCGTCCTGGGTGATCGGGTCGCTGCGCAGGGCGCGATCGGGCGCGACGGTCATGGTGAGGCCTCTCGGGAGAGATGTGCGGGGGTGAGGGCGCACACCAGGTGCAGCCCTATCGCCGTGCACCGGAGACCTCGGGTCGACCACGTCGCGGTGCCGGACGGCTCCCACGCCCATCCCGTCCGGATGCGGCGGGGCGAGGCGAGGGATCGCTCGTCGGGTACTGGGGACGGAGACTACCTGCCGGGCCCCGCCGTGGCACGTCGATTCGGTCACCCCCGGTCGGGTGTCCTGCGCAGCCGTCGCGGGGAGGGCCAGAGCCGGCCGACGACGACGGCGAGCACCTCCGCCGGGCCGAGGAGGCCCGAGTCCGTCGACCCGTAGGGGTTGTCGCCGAGCACCGACCAGCCCGGTCCGTCGGGCCTGACGGCGCGTTTCACCGAGAGCTGTCCCGGCCGCGAGGCCCAGCGCACGAGCACCACGTCCCCGGTCCGGACGGGCCCGCCGAACCGGGCCAGGACGACGTCGCCGTCCGCCAGCGTGGGCGACATCGACGGCCCACGGACCGCCACCCGGCGCCATCTCCGCATCACACGTCTCCGTCCTGCTCGTCCCACCGGCCCGGGGGTAGGGTTGGCCACGCCAGAACGATCACCACCCGTGTTCCACATCAGGGAGGACCCATGCGGCTGCCCCGCATTCTCCGCCCGCGGCTGGAGGCCACCGCTCACTGCGACCTCCCCTGCGGCGTGTACGACCCGGCGCAGGCCCGGATCGAGGCCGAGTCGGTCAAGGCGATCCAGGAGAAGTACCAGGGCAACGAGGACGCGAGCTTCCGTGCGCGTGCCATCGAGATCAAGGAGCAGCGCTCCGACCTCGTGAAGCACCACCTCTGGGTGCTGTGGACGGACTACTTCAAGCCGCCGCACTTCGAGAAGTACCCGGAGCTGCACGAGCTCTTCAACAAGGCCACCAAGGCCGCCGGCGCCGCCGGCACCAAGGGCTCCAACGACCCGAAGACGGGTCAGGAGCTCCTGGACTACATCGCCCAGATCGACAAGATCTTCTGGGAGACCAAGCAGGCTGCCTGATCCAAGGCACTGAAAGCGGCGCTGACCAGCGGGGAACCCACCTCGTCGGTCAGCGCCGCTTTCGTTGTCGAGGGCGTTCTCACGGCCCAGCGACGACCCGGACGGCCCGCAGACGGCCCGGGAACCTGAACACCCGGGCGTCCGTGACGTCGATGTGGCATCACGCGATCGCCGCGAACGACCTCCATCGGGGCTACGGGAGGAAGGCGCTCGAGGCGGTGGGCGTGCCGCACGGCCGCCACGGTCGGCGATCTCCGCCGCCTACGACGCACAGCGTGCTGGCCCGACCGACTCGAACGGTGGAGCCGGTGGTGTCGACACGACTGCGGCGACGACGGTCCAGTGGACGCGAGCCGATCAGGCTCGACGGATGCAGAACGGGTGACCCGCGGGACTGGCGTAGACATGACCGCCGGACGAGATCGCACCGCTGGAGTCCCGCAACGGCGTCAAGCGACACCCCCAGCGTCCAGTACGCGCTTGTCGGCTTCTGCGAGGTCGTCCGAGCCCAGGTCCATGTGCATCTGCTGGGAGTGGCCCGCCGGCCAGCTCGGGGGCTCTTGCGCCGGGGCACCCTGAACGACGATCACGGACAGCCCGACGGCCTGGATGAAGCTGTGGGTCGGCGTCTCCGTGAGGGAGCCGCCCAGCAAGTGGTGCCAGAACGCGCTCTCCGACTCGAGGTCGGCCGCGTCGAAGATCACGGAGGTGAGGCCGAGGTTCATCGGTCACACCACCGGGATGATGCCGCCGTCGACCCGGAACTCGGCTCCGGTCACCCATTTCCCTCGCGGCGAGGCGAGGAACGCGATCATCTCGGCGACGACGTCCGGGTCACCAGGGCGCCCCATCGGCACGTTCAGCCGATCGACGATCTGGGTGGTGAGCTGGTCGACGTCGATGCCCTGCTGATCGGCCATCGCCTGGAGGTGCTGCTCGGCGCCCACGGTCCGGATGAAGCCGGGCAGGATGCACACCACTCGAACACCGGACCGCCCGACCTCCGTGGCGAGCCCGCGACTGTAGACGTTCAGCGCCGCCTTCGCCGCTGCGTAGGACGCCTCCTCGGGCTGAGGCAGCCTGCTCGCGATCGACGAGACGTGCACGACCACCCCGGTGCCTCGCTCCACCATGCCGTCGTCACGACCTCTGCGCGGCGCCAGACGCGCTCCTCGTCGAACACGCACCAGAGGAGTGGCGGCACCGTGCTCCGCGCGCTCGGCGCGGTCTGCGCTCTGCACACCGTGGAGGGCTGGAAGCAGGAGGCGGTGCACATCACGACGATCCTCTACGACGGCCTCTGCGTCACTGCTCGTGCCGAGGGCCCACACGACTCCGACGGCCCAGCGACGACCCAGCCCGCCGACATCGACTAATGGCTGCGTCGGCCCGGCGGTTCAGCCGGGAACGGCCGCCCGGTCCTCCGCCGCCTGCCGGGACGCCAGGAGCACCACCGCCGCGGCCAGCGCGGCGAGGGCGCAGATCGTCCACACCGTGAGGTAGCCGCTCAGCGGTGCGTGCCCTGCCGCCGGACCCGCGATCGTGCCGGTCGCGGCGAGGGCGATCGCGAAGACGGACGACGCGAGCGCCCCGCCGACCGTCTTGGTGGCGTTGGTCATCCCCGTCGCGAAGCCGGTGCGGTCCGGCGGGGCGGCCGCGGCGGCCGTGGCGGGGAGGGCGGCGACGAGCGTGCCCGAGCCGACCCCGACGACGGCCATGTTGACCAGTGCCTGGAGGGTCCCGTCGTGGAACGGCAGCCAGAGCGCGTAGCCGACGGCCACGAGGAGCGCTCCGAGGACGAGGGCGCCGCGGGGCCCGAGCAGCCGTGAGCTCAGCGGCAGCGAGAAGGCCCCCACGGCCAGGAAGACCACGTACACGCCGATCAGCGTGGAGACGAAGCCCGCGCTCGCGCCGAGGCCGTACCCCGCGACCGCCGGATCCGTGCGCGCGAAGGTGGACAGCGGGATCTGCGCACCCAGGACGGACACCCCGAGCAGGAACGCCGTGAGCTGGACCGGCCACTGCGCCCGGTGGGCCAGCAGCCGCACGTCGATGATCGGTTCGGCCTGCGCGCGCTCGTACCGGGCGAACGGCACCAGCACGAGCAGGCCCGCGAGCACCAGCGCCCAGGGCAGGACGGCCGCGGGGCCGTCGAGCCGGATCGCGATCAGACCGCCCATCACCAGGGCGATGGCGAGGGTGATCAGCGCGAGGCCCCCGACGTCGTACCCCTGCGCGCCGTGCCCCGGCCGGTCCTCGATCCCGAACGCGATCACGACGAGGCATGCCGTCACCACGATGGCGGGCAGCGCGAGCAGCATCGTCATCGGGATCGCGCCGACCAGCGCCCCGGACGTCAGCGCCCCGACGATCACCGCGAGCTCGAGCGCGCCGACGAGGATCCCGGCGGCGCGCCGGGTCAGCAGCGCCTGCCGGCCGGTCTCCGCCGTGCGCCGGTGCACGATCGCGATCTCCAACGGCAGCCAGACCACGTAGGCGCCCTGCAGCGCGAAGCCGATCAGGAACATCGGGAAGGACGGGGCGAAGGCGAGCACCCAGGAGCCCAGCGCGGTGACGGCGGTGGAGAGCAGGAGCACCCGCTTGTGCCCGATCATGTCGCCCAGCCGCGCGAGGAACGGCACGACCAGCGCGGCCACGATCAGCTGCGCGGCCTCGAACCAGTTCACGTCCGCGTCCCGGATGTCCAGCTCGGCGGCGACGTCCGTCCAGATCGGCGCGTAGAAGCCCTGCAGCACGCCGCTCGCGAGCTCGACGCAGACCAGGAACCCGACGACCGCGGCGAAGCCCCTCACCGGCCGCTCCGCTCGAGCAGCCGGCGGTACCAGCGCACACCGTCGAGGAACGCGTCGACACCGAGGTGCTCGTCGTAGGAGTGGATCGACTGCCGCTGCGCCTTCGTCATCCGGAACGGCGTGAACCGGTAGACGCGCGGGCAGATCCGGGTGAAGAAGCGGGAGTCCGTCGCGGCCATCACCACGTACGGGGACGGCACGGCGTCCGGGAACAGTTCGGTGATCGTGTCCTCCAGCAGCCGGAACGCGTCGTCGCGCGGGGAGATCGGGCTCGGCTCGTTCCGCTCGACGACGTCGATCCGCACCTGCTCGTCCGCGACCACCTTCCGGAGGTGCGCCAGGGCGCCGGCGACGGTGTCCCCCACCATGATCCTGATGTTGACGCCCGCCCGCGCCGTGCTCGCGACGACGTTCAGCGCGGGCGAACCCGCGAGCGTGGTGACCGCGAAGGTCGTGCGGGCCATCGCCGCCGCCTCCGGGCCGGCGGCGAGCAGGGCCCGGACGACCAGCGGTCTCAGCCGGCCCGCCCCGGCGAGCAGCGGGCGCAGGGCCGGGGACGCGTGCGGCGCCATCCGGCGGAGCAGCTCGACGGCCGGTTCCGGGAGGTGCGCCGCCATCGACGACCGGTCGATCCGGGTGACGGCCCGGGCGATGCGGGCGGTGGGCCCCATCCGGGACGGCGTCGACGCGTGCCCGCCGCGGCCGTCCACGGTGAGCTCGACCGACGTCGAGCCCTTCTCGGTGACGCCGACGACGCCGATCGGGGCCGTGACCCCCGGGAACGCGTCGTGCGCGATCGCCCCGCCCTCGTCGAGGACGAACCAGGGCTCGACGCCCCGGCGGACGAGTTCCTGCACCGCCTCCTGCGCCGCCACCCCGCCGACCTCCTCGTCGCAGCCGAAGGAGAGCCAGACGTCCCCGGCCGGGACGAACCCCTCCGCCAGCAACGTCTCGACGGCCTCGCAGATCCCGACGAGCGAGCCCTTGTCGTCGAGCGTCCCGCGGCCCCAGATCGCCCCGTCGACGATCTCGGCGGAGAACGGCGGGTGCTGCCACGGGGCGTCCTCGGCCACCGGGACGACGTCGAGGTGGGCCATCAGGACGACCGGGCGCTCGCGGCTCGCCCCGGGCCAGCGGAAGAGCAGGCCGTGGGTGTGGATCCGGGTCAGCTCCAGCTCCGCGTGCAGGCGCGGGAACTGGCGTGCCAGCTCGGCGAGCAGCCTGTCGAAGGCCCCGGAGTCCACGAGCGCGGGATCCCGGTTCGAGACGGTGGGGATGCGGACCAGCGCCTGCAGCTTGCCGACCGCCGTGATCGCGTCCATGGGCAGACGTTACGGGCTCGGGTGAGATCGGTGGAACTCACTCGCGGTGCGGCGGTGTGCCGGGCGATGCTGGTCCCATGGTGACCACGGGAGCCGCTGCAGGGATCGTCGCCGTCGCGCTCGGCCTCGTCCTGACGCCCGGACCGAACATGATGTACCTGGTCTCCCGCTCGATCACCCAGGGCAGGCGCGCCGGGCTGGTGTCCCTGCTCGGGGTCGCCGCCGGCTTCGGCGTGTACCTGGCCGCGGCCACGGCCGGGCTCGCCGTCGTGTTCACCGCGGTGCCGGCCGCCTACCTCGCCCTGAAGGTCGGCGGGGCCGGATACCTGCTGTACCTCGCGTGGCAGGCGGTCCGGCCGGGCGGGACGAACGTGTTCGCTCCCGGGCGGCTCGAACCGGACCCGCCGCGCCGGCTGTTCGCGATGGGCCTGGTCACGAACCTGCTCAACCCGAAGATCGCGGTGCTGTACGTGGCGCTGCTGCCCCAGTTCGTGGACCCGGAACGGGGCTCGGTCGCGCTGCAGAGCCTGACGCTCGGGGCGCTGCAGATCGCCGTCGCGCTCACGGTGAACGGGCTGATCGTGCTGAGCGCGGGAAGCCTGGCGACGTTCCTGGCGCGGCGCCCGACCTGGCTCAGGGTCCAGCGGTACCTGATGGGCACGGTCCTCGCGGCGCTGGCCGTGCGGCTGCTGACGGACCGGGCTCGCCCCGCCTGACCCTCAGACGCTGGCGGCGGCCCGCAGCTCGGCGTGCCGGGTCTTGATCTCGACGTTCTTGTTCACCGGGTTCTGCGCCTGGTCCGGCACGCAGCCGGACTCGATCGCGATGCGGTTCATCGTGCCGAGCATGCGGACCATGTGGGCCAGCCGGGCCTCGGTGCTGTCGACGGGCTGCTGGTCCCCGGAGGCCAGCGCGATCGTGCGGTCCACCCACATGCTCTCGGCGTGCAGGTCCGCCTCGTGCAGCACCAGGCGCAGCCGGTCCACGAGCTGACGCGGCTCGAGGTCCGTCCACTCCTCGAGGCGACGCGCGTCCAGCGGGAAGAGGCGCCCCTTGTCCCGCAGGTAGACGAGCTCGAGGGCGTAGCCGTGGCCGAAGGCGCAGTACACGCAGTCGTTGTAGAGCGAGATCGCCATGCCGGCGAGGTGGAACCGCAGCGGACCGAGGATGTAGAGCGTGGTCAGGTAGCGCGGCATGTTCGCCATGAACCAGCCGAGCGCACCGAAGGCACCCTTGCGGGCCACGATCTTCGGGATCATCGCCGGCGCGAACCCCCACAGCCGGCGACAACACGCCTCGAGCATCCCGACCATGACCCGGTCGAGCGTACGACCGGCCATCGATCCGACTCCTCACGCTGGGTGAGAGGTAGGTTACCCGATCGCGCCCTGGCCAGGTAGGGGACGTCGGCCTGTTGACGCAGCAAGTAGGGCCGTTCGCCGAGCAACCCAGGACCGGACAGCCGAGCCGGTCTGCTCCGAACGGCGCGACCCCGCACTCTCACGTGGCGGACAGCCCGGCTCCGCCACCTGCGAAGGGTCACCGTTACGGCACTACCCTCGGGCCCGTGCCCTCCCACGACACCCTCGGCCGGGTCTTCCTGCTCCGGCACGGCGAGACCGCATGGTCGGCCAGCGGCAAGCACACCGGACGGACGGACGTCCCCCTGACGGAGCACGGTCGCGATCTCGCCCGCGCCGCCGGGCGCACCTACGCGGCGCTGCGCGCCGACGCCCCGCCACCCGTCCGTGTCCTGGTGAGCCCCAGGGTCCGTGCACGGGAGACCGCCGAGCTCGCCGGGCTCACCGCCGACGTGGTGGACGATCGGCTCGCCGAGTGGGACTACGGGAGCTACGAGGGCCTCACCACCCCGGAGATCCGCCGGACGGACCCGGGCTGGACGGTCTGGAGCCACCCGTCGCCCGGCGGCGAGTCCGCCGGGCAGGTCGGCACCCGCGCCGACGCGGTGCTGGCGGACGTGCGGGGCCTGCTGACCGACGGGGACGTCGTCCTCGTCGGCCACGGCCATTTCAGCCGGGTCCTCATGGCCCGCTGGATCGGCCTCCCGGCCGCGGGCGGGGTGCACGTCACGATGGACGCCGCGGCCTGGAGCGTCCTGGGGGACGAGCGGGGCGAGCCGAGGCTGGACCACGTCAACCTGCGCCTCCCCTGACCGCCGGCAGGTTCAGGAAAGCCACTTTCATGCAACGAGGTTTCAGTAAAGTGGCTTTCCTGAACCTGCGGGGGCTCAGTGCACCTGGACCTCGTCCCCCACCGCGAGCCCGTTGAAGAACGCCACCGCGTCGTCGTGCTGCAGGTGCACGCAGCCGTAGGACGGGTTCGTCATGCTGCCCTCGTGGAAGGCGACCCCGCCGTCCGCGAAGAACACCGAGAACGGCATCGGCGCGCGGTTGGGCATGTCGCTGACGTGGTTCTGGTCCTTCCACTGCACCGTGAACGTCCCGACGGGGGTCGGGTCCTGCGCATCCCCCGGCTCGATCCGGACGGGACCCCGGGAGACCGCTCCGTCCGTGATCAGCCAGGCCTGCTTGCGCGCGAGGTCGACGCAGGCGTGCGCGGTGGCCGTGCACGGCGTCCCCGCGACGGGCACCGGGCTCGCGGCGCCCGCGGGCGAGGTGGTCGCCGCCTGCGCGGCCGGACCCGTCACGAGCACCCCGACCGCGACGGCCGCGAGCGACCCCGCGACGACGACGGCGCGCGCCCTGCCCGACCTGCTGTGCCTGCCCACTCGATCACCTCTCCACGACTGCCCCCACGGGAGAAGACGAGCGAGAGAGGCCGAAGTTGCTCCGTTCAGTCGAACAGACTAGGCCGAGCGCAGAGGGTTACGGTGAAGCGTGACGCATGCGGGGACGAGTGGGATCCGACGGGCCGAACCGGGCGACGTCCCGGCGATCGTGAGCCTCGTCGAGGAGCTGGCGGAGTACGAGAAGCTGCGCCACGAGTGCCGGCTGACGCCGTTGCAGCTGCACACGGCGTTGTTCGGGCCCGATCCGGCGCTGTTCGGACACGTCGCCGTGCGTGACGGCGCGGTCGTCGGCTGCGCGTTGTGGTTCCTGAACTTCTCCACCTGGGAAGGCGTCCACGGGATCTACCTGGAGGACCTCTACGTGCAGCCGGCGCATCGGGGCTCCGGGCTCGGCAAGGCCCTGCTGGCCGCGCTCGCGGGGGTCTGCACCGAGCGCGGGTACGCCCGGCTGGAGTGGTCCGTCCTGGACTGGAACGCCCCGTCGATCGCCTTCTACCGCGCGATCGGCGCCGTCGGCATGGACGGCTGGACCACCTTCCGGCTCACCGGCGACCCGCTGGCGGACCTGGGCGACAACGGCGGGTGATCAGCGCCCGTCCCCGTAGAGGTCCATCGACCACGTCCGCGACGGCTCGCTGATCAGGAGCAGGAACGTCCCGACCACCACGATCCCGGCGAGGATGCCCAGCACCAGCTGGTGCGACGGCCCGATCAGCGAGTAGACGACGGGCAGCAGCAACAGCTGGGCGACGATCGCGGGTGTGCGCCCCCAGCGCCGCCCGCGGAGCAGGCCGGCGCCCGCGAACAGCACCGCCCCGCCGACGAGCAGGAAGTAGACGGCCTCGGCGATCCCCGACCCGACCTCCGGGCGGCCGATCGCCCGCACCGCGAGGATCACCGCCGTGAGCACCCCCAGCAGCCCCTCGGCGCACACGAGGGCGCCGGCGAGGAGCACCTGCCGCGGGGGCCGGACGGGCTGCTGCGGGGCCGGATGCGGCCCGGACGGGTCGGACGTCACGGCCCGAGAATAGGCCGGGCTACGCTCCGGGGTGTGCGCGCGCTGCTCGTGGTGAACCCCAGTGCGACGTCGACGACCCCGGCGGGCCGAGACGTCCTGGCCCACGCGCTCGCCAGCCAGCTGAAGCTGGACGTCCTGCAGACCGCCTACCGGGGGCACGCGGCGGAGGCCACCGCGGAGGCCGTGGCGGCCGGGATCGAGCTCGTCGTCGCCCTCGGCGGGGACGGGACGGTCAACGAGGTCGTCAACGGCCTGGTGCGGCACCGCACCCGCGCGGACGGTTCCGGGATCGACGTCAGCCCGGCGACCGCCGAGACCCCCGCGCTCGCCGTCGTCCCGGGGGGCTCCGCGAACGTCTTCGCCCGCGCGCTGGGCATGCCGCGGGACCCGGTCGAGGCCACCGGCGCGATCCTGGCCGCGCTCGAGGCACGCAGCAGCAGGCTCGTCGGCCTCGGCCGCGCGGACGACCGCTGGTTCACCTTCAACGCCGGCATGGGCTGGGACGCGGACGTCGTCGCCGCGGTGGAGCGCGCCCGCGCGGACGGGCACGAGGCGTCCCCCGGCCGGTACTTCCGCACCGCGTTCGCCGAGTACGTGAAGCAGCGCCGCCATCCCCCGGCGATGACCGTCGAGATCCCCGGGGCGGCGCCCGTGGAGGACGTCCGGATGGCGTTCGTCAGCAACACGGACCCGTGGACCTACCTGAACGGCCGCGCGGTGCGGACGAACCCGAGCGCCTCGTTCAGCAGCGGGCTGGCGCTGTTCGCCCTGCGCCACCTCGGCCTGCCGACGATCGCCCAGACCCTGGCCCACCTGCTCGCCCGCGAGGGGAACCCGCACGGCCGCAACGTGCTGCGCCAGGACGCCGTGCCGCTGGTCCGGATCCGGAGTGCCGAGCCGCTGGCCCTGCAGCTCGACGGGGACCATCTCGGCTCGCGCACGGACGTGGAGTTCGTGTCGGTCCCGGACGTGCTCCGCGTAGTCGTCTGATCCGCGGTCACCCGCCGTCGGGGTCCGTAACGCGTCGTCGTACGAGAGGCACAGCTCGTCGCAGTCCGGACGGCGCGGTCACCCTGCCGAGGGACCGGTTCCGGCCATTCACCGCGACGAACGGACCGCCGAGCCGCAAGGGGCTCGCACCAGGCCAAACGGTGATCCAAGGTAGGTCCTGCGACACCGAGGGCCTGCGAGGGAACTTCCTCGCATGGTCCACCGGAAAACGGGTACACCGTTCTCCGGTGGGCAGGGACACTGAAGAGCACTGCGCAAGCGTTGGATCGATGAAGTAACCGATCGTGTCGGCCATCGTTGCGTAGTGTGGGTGAGTCGCCTCACCTGGACGGACCTTGTCCCTTGAAGAGCGACCGCGCTCGTGAAACCATTCACAAGCGCGGAAACACCGTGACGGACGATCGGCGCGACCCCGATCGCGCACTACGAGGAGCAGAAACACCATGGATTGGCGTCACCACGCGATCTGCCGCGACGAGGACCCCGAGCTGTTCTTCCCCGTGGGGACGAGCGGTCCGGCCCTTCTGCAGATCGCCGAGGCCAAGACCGTGTGCCGCCGCTGCCCCGTGGTCACCGAGTGCCTTGCCTGGGCCCTCGAGAGTGGCCAGGACGCGGGTGTGTGGGGCGGCATGAGCGAGGACGAGCGACGTGCGCTGAAGCGGCGCAACGCTCGGACCCGCGCTCGCACGGCCTGAGGCCCGAAGCCCGGACGACCCGGGCGCCGGAAGTACAGCGCGACAACCGAACACAGCTTCACAAACGAACACAGCTTCACAATCAGACAGCACGCTTCCCCATCGCGGGCCCGGAGCCGGACGCCACCGGCACCGGGCCCGCGATGCGTGTCCGGGCGCTCGCCGAGGCGTGCCGCACCGGACCGGACGATCGTCGACCACGGCACCGGCGCGACCACGGCACCGGGATCGGCGATCACCTCTGAAGGTTATCGCCCCGCCATCGGGACCGTGATGAGGGCCTCCGTTCCGCCCCCTTCACGGGGTCGGACGACCAGCTTGGCGTCCAGTTCCGTGAGCAGCGTGCGGACGATCTGCAGGCCGAGGCCGTCGGCACGCTCGAAGTCGAAGTCCGGCGGCATCCCGCGGCCGTCGTCGGCCACGATCACCTCCAGCCGGCCGGCCGAGCGGCGGGCCCGCACCACGACCTCCCCGGCCTGACCCGCGTCGAACGCGTGGGCCAGGGCGTTGTGCACCAGCTCGGTGAGGACGAGGACGAGCGGCGTGGCCATCGCGGAGTTCAGTGTGCCGAGCGTGCCGTCGCGGCGGACCTTGGCCCGCACCTCGGCCGTCGCGCCGTCCCCGATCACCGGCAGCACGGTGTCCACCAGCTCGTCGAGGTCGACCTGCTCGGCGAGGGAGTAGGCCAGCGCCTCGTGCACCAGAGCTATCGAGGTCACCCGGCGCACGCTCTCCGAGAGCGCCTGCCTGGCCTCCGGGATCGACGTCCGCCGGGCCTGCAGCCGCAGCAGCGCCGCGACCGTCTGCAGGTTGTTCTTGACCCGGTGGTGGATCTCCCGGATCGTCGCGTCCTTCGTCAGCAGCGCCTGGTCCCGGCGGCGCAGGTCCGTGATGTCCCGAACCAGGACGAGCGCACCGGCCGCGTCACCGCGGGGGCGCAGCGGCAGGGCGCGGACGAGCATCGTCGCACCGCGGGCCCGCACCTCCATCCGCATCGACGTCCGGCCGTCCAGCGCCGCCTGGATGCGGGAGGCGACCTCCACCGCGTCGAACGGGTCCCCGACGAGCGCCTTCGTGGCCGCGGCGAGGGGCAGCCCGACCAGGTCGCTCGCATGCCCCATCCGGTGATAGGCCGAGAGCGCGTTGGGACTGGCGTAGGCAACGAGACCGTGCGCGTCGAGCCGGATCATCCCGTCCCCGGCCCGCGGGCTGGTGTCCGCGCCCGCGACGGCGGACGACGACGGGAACGTCCCGTCCGCGACCATCTGGCAGAGGTCCGACGCGCAGCCCAGGTAGGCGATCTCCATCGGGCTGGGCACCCGGGGCATCGCCAGGTTCGTGTCCCGGGACAGCACCGCCAGGACCCGGCCGCCGAACCGCACCGGGATGGTCTCGCGGCGGACAGGGACCTCGAGGTTCCAGCGCGGGTCCTCCTCGCGGCAGATCCGGCCCTCGACGACGGCCCGGCGCAGCTGCGGGTTGTCCTGCGGGGAGACCCGCTGGGTGACCGCGTCCTCGGGGTGCGCGGTCGGCCCGGTCGTCGGGCGGGCCTGCGCGACGCAGAGGAACTCGACCGGGCCACCCGTCATCGAGTGGTCCGCGTCCTGGGGCAGCGGGATCCAGAGCAGGAAGTCCGCGAACGACATGTCGGCGAGCAGTTGCCATTCCGCGACGACACGCTGGAGATGGTCCACCGCATCACCGGGTAGTTGGGTGTATTCGGCCAACAGGTCGCTCAGGGTCGACACCTGTTCCCCACCCACCGTTCGTCGTCGCCGCGCCTCCCCACCTCCTGGGGAAGGGCCTCATCCAATCACGTGGGAGGATGGGGGCAGACCAGCCGACGCACATCAGGTCGGCCGACGCCCGAAGGAGGGACCACCATGTCGAAGCGTGGGCGCAAGAAGCGCGACCGCAAGAAGAACAAGGCCAACCACGGCAAGCGCCCCAACAGCTGAGTGCCCGCCGTCGGGGCGCAGTGTGAGTACGTCGAAGGGGCGGTACCGGAATCCGGTACCGCCCCTACGTCGCTCGGCCGGCCGTCGCCCGGACGGCCCTGCGGTCAGCCGCGGCTCTCGATCCGCGTCGTCCTGACCTCGACGGTCGTCCCGCTCGCGGTCGACTCCACCGTCACCTCGGCCTGCTCCAGCACCGCGGTGCGGATCTGGCTCCGGAGACGGTCCCGCAGGCCGTCCGGTGCGTGCTCGCCGCCGCACTTGCGTGCGAGGAGGGCCTTCAGCTTCTCGTCGATCCCGTACTCCGCTAGACACGGCGCGCACTCGTCGAGGTGCTGGACCAGGAGCTGTTTACGGCCCTGGTCGCACTCGCCGTCGAGATAGAGCCACACCTCCGCGAGGACCTCGGAGCAGTCGGTCTCGTGGTGGTTCCCGCAGCTCATCGGGTGGTCACCTCCTCGGCCTCGCCCCGGATGAACCCCCGGTCGCGAGCGGTGTCGGTGAGCATGTCGCGCAGCTGGCGACGCCCACGGTGCAGGCGGGACATCACGGTACCGATCGGCGTGCCCATGATGTCCGCGATCTCCTTGTAGGCGAACCCCTCGACATCCGCCAGGTACACGGCCATCCGGAAGTCCTCCGGAAGCCGCTGCAGGGCCTCCTTGACGTCCGAGTCCGGCAGGTTGTCCAT
>JAOZVV010000016.1 GCA_025869365.1 Pseudonocardia sp. | reverse complement strand
GATGCGCTCGGCGACCTCGGAGAAGATCGCGAAGTTGGTGCCACCGCCGTCGAACCTGGATCCCAGCGGGTAGGGCGAGCCGGGCCAGATGTGCACACAACCTCCAGGTCGTCCGAACGGGACCTGTAGTTCTATCCCGTCCCGGCGACCCGCGCGACCGCTGAGGCGCCGGCCGACGGCGCCTCGTCGCGCCGACGGGCGCGGCGGCCCGGCCGGAGGGAGCGGCCTCGATCACATCCGGCGAATCCGGCATTGACGGACCGGCGCGACGGGCACGTAGAGTCTGACCCGGCGGCCTGCGAGGGCCGGCACCATCCAGAGCGGCCGAGAGACCTGGCTCGACGACGCCGCAGCAACCCCCCACCGCGGTGGGAGCGGGTGCTCATGCCGGGAACGATGGAGGCCGAGATGCGCACACCCGGGTACCACGGGACCTACCGCCTGCACGTCGATCTGCTGCGCGTCACCAGCTCGGCCTGTCGGGTCTGACGGACTCCCGGCCCCCGCTCGCCCTCTCCGCAGGACCGTCCGTACGGCCCTGCGCGCATCCTTCGAGGAACCACCACCCATGACCACCATGACCGGGTTCCGGCGTGCCGCCGTCACCGCTGCCGCCACCGCGGCCACCCTCCTGCTCGCCGCCTGTGGTTCGGGCTCCGCCGGCCCCGCCGCCGGTGCCGACGCCGGGCCGCCGGTGGCCGGCGGCACCCTGCGCTTCGCCGTCGGCAGCGACCAGGGCTGCGTCGATCCCCAGCAGGTCGGCAGCAACGACACGATCTACTCGCTGCGCCAGGTGGTGGACTCCCTGACCGACCAGGACCCGGGGACCGGGGAGATCAAGCCCTGGTTGGCGACGTCCTGGACGGTGAGCCCGGACGCGACGTCCTACACGTTCACCCTCGAGCCCGGCGTGACCTTCAGCGACGGCACGCCGCTGGACGCGAACGCGGTGAAGGCGAACCTCGACCGGGTCCCGCAGCTCGGCGCCCGCGGCACGCTGCCGAAGGGCTACCTGGCCGGGTACGAGGGCACCACGGTGCAGGGCCCGACGGAGTTCACGGTGGCGTTCTCGGCGCCGAACGTGCAGTTCCTGCAGGGCACCTCCACCCACAGCCTGGGGATCCTGTCCCCGGCGACGGTGGCGAAGTCCGACGACGAGCGGTGCGCCGGGGTGATCGGCTCCGGCCCGTTCACGCTGCAGAGCTACACCAAGAACGAGTCGATCGTGCTGGCCAAGCGGAGGGGGTACACCTCGGGCTCGTCGCTGTTCGGGCACACCGGCGACGCCTACCTGGACACCCTGGAGTTCCGGATCGTGCCCGAGTCCGGGGTGCGGGTCGGCAGCCTGCAGTCCGGTGAGGTCGACGCGATCGGCAACATCGCGCAGCAGGACGAGGCCCCGCTCTCCGGGGCGGGCGTGCAGCTGATCTCGCGGGCGAACCCGGGGGTCCCCTTCGGCGTCAGCTTCAACCTGACCAAGCCGATCGTGTCCGACCCGGCGGTCCGGTCCGCGTTCTCCGCGGCGATCAACCGGCCGGAGATCGTCAGCGCGGTGTACACCTCGGAGACGAAGCCGGCGACGAGCACGCTCGCGTCGAGCACGCCGGGCTACACCGACGAGTCCGCGCTGCTGACCTTCGACGCGGCCAAGGCCGGCTCGACCCTCGACGCCGCCGGCTGGGTGCCGGGTCCGGACGGGATCCGGGTCAAGGACGGGCAGAAGCTGACGATCGAGCTGACCTGGTTCGCCAACGCCGCGAGCAACCGGCCGACCGTCGAGCTGATGCAGCAGCAGCTCAGGGCCGTGGGGATCGACCTGCAGCTGCGGGAGCGGCCCGCCACGGACTTCACCACCGTGCTGCCGTCCGGGGACTTCGCCGCGGCCTGGGTGAACGTCACCCGGGCGGACCCGGACATCCTGCGCTCCTCGTACTCCTCGACGGGCTCGAACTACTACCGGCTGCCCGCGAGCCCGATCGACGCGCTCCTGGCCGAGCAGGCCGCCGAGCCGGACAAGGCGAAGCGGGACGCGACGGTCGCGCAGGTCCAGCAGCAGCTCCTGCAGAACGGCTTCACCGTGCCGGTGGTCGAGCTGACCACCACCCTCGGCGTCGGCCCGGACACGCACGGCATCGCCTTCGACGCGTCGTCGCGGGTCCAGCTCTACGACGCCTGGAAGTCCGCGTCGTGACGGCCCCCGTGACGACCGGCCCGACGACGGGTCCCCCCGCGGCGTCCGCCTCGTCGCGGGGTCTCCCGCCGCTCGCGCGCTACCTCCTCCGCCGGGTCGCGCTCGCGATCGGCGTGCTCTGGGCGGCGTTCACCGTCTCGTTCATCGTGCTCTACCTGCTGCCGGGTGACCCGGTGGCGACGATGGCGGGCGGCGGGCTGGACGGCGAGCCGCTCGATCCCGCGCAGCTCGACGCGCTCCGCGCCCGCTACGGCCTGGACCAGCCGCTGATCGTGCAGTACGGCGAGCGGCTCTGGGCCGCGCTGCACGGGGACTTCGGCGCGTCGATCCAGACCGGGCAGGACGTGCGCGGCGCGATCCTCGACGCCCTGCCGCCCACCGTCCAGATCTCGCTGGCCGGGCTGGCCTTCGCGATCGTCGTCGGCGGGGCGGTGGCACTGGTCGCCACCTACACCCGCGCCGCGTGGCTGCGGCAGGTGCTGATGGCGCTGCCCTCGCTCGCGGTGTCCCTCCCGGTGTTCTGGGTGGGGCTGATGCTGGTGCAGATCTTCTCGTTCGGGCTCGGGCTGCTGCCGTCGGTCGGGGCCCGCGGGCCGGAGGCACTGATCCTCCCGGCCGTCACACTCGGCCTGCCGACCGGCGCGCTGGTCGCCCAGGTGCTGGCCAAGAGCCTGGACCAGACGCTGGAGGAGCCCTACGTCGTGACGGCGCGGGCGAAGGGCGTCGGGCGGGTCGCGATCCACCTGCGGCACGCCCTGCGCAACGCCGCCCTGCCCGCGCTGACCGTGCTGGGATACGTCGTGGGGAACCTGCTCGCCGGGTCCGTCGTCGTCGAGACGGTGTTCACCCGGCCCGGGCTGGGCCGGCTCACCGTCAGCGCGGTCGGGGTGCAGGACATCCCGGTGGTGCAGGGCATCGTCGTCTTCGCAGCGGCCGTGTTCGTGGCCGTGAACCTGCTGGTGGACCTGGTCTATCCGGTGCTGGACCCGCGTATCGCGACCGGTGGAGGTTCCCGATGACCACCGAGGAGATCGTCCCCGGGGAGGCCGAGTCATGACCGAACTGCTGCTCAGGGAGGTCACGACGCCGGAGGACCCGGGCGCTGCGGTGGCCGTCCCGCGCGCCGCGACGCGCCGGGAGAAGGCCACCCGCGCCCTGCGCTTCGCGGTGCGGCGGCCCGGCCTGGTGCTGGCGTCGATCACGGTGATCCTGGTGCTGATCGCCGCGTTCGCGCCGTCGGTCCTGGCGTCCGGGGACCCGAACGTCGGCGTCGTCGCGGACAAGCTGAGACCCCCGGGAGCCGGGCACCTGCTCGGGACGGACTACCTGGGGCGAGACGTCTACACCCGGGTCGTGCACGGGGCCGCGCTGTCGCTGCAGGCCACGGTGATCGCGGTCGCGGTCGCGCTGGTCGTCGGGGGAGTGCTCGGGCTGCTCGCCGGGTTCGTCCGCGGCTGGGTGGACGAGGCGCTGATGCGCGTCGTCGACGTCCTGCTCGCCATCCCCGCCGTGCTGCTGTCGCTCGCGTTGATCACCGCGCTCGGCTACGGCACGGTGAAGGTCGCGATCGCGGTCGGCATCGCGAGCGTGGCCAACTTCGCCCGGGTGATGCGCTCGGAGACGTTGCGGATCCGGACCTCGACCTACGTCGAGGCGGCCCGGGCCGTCGGCACCCGCTGGTACGTGACGCTCTGGCGGCACGTCCTGCCCAACGCCGCCGGCCCCGTGCTGGTCCTGGCGGTGCTGGAGTTCGGGCTCGCGATCCTGGCCATCTCCTCGCTGAGCTTCCTCGGCTACGGCGCCCCGCCGCCCGCGCCGGAATGGGGCTCGCTGATCGCCGAGGGCCGCAACTACCTCGCCGGGTCCTGGTGGCTCTGCGCGATGCCGGGCATCGCGATCGCCGCGACGGTGCTGTCGGTCAACCGCATCTCGCGGGCGCTCGACGGCGAGTGGAGGAGGGCCCGATGACGGACGGGGATCCGCTGCTCGAGATCGAGGACGTCCACATCTCCTACGGGACCGCGCTGGGACCGCTGCACGCGGTGCGCGGGGTGTCCCTGACGGTCGGGCGCGGCGAGGTCGTCGCGGTGGTGGGCGAGTCCGGTTCGGGCAAGTCCACGCTCGCCCAGGCCGTGGTCGGGCTGCTGCCCGGCACCGGACGGGTGGACTCCGGCACCGTCCGTCTCGGCGGGCGCGAGCTCACCGGGCTGTCCGAGAAGGCCTTCCGCTCGGTGCGCGGCAAGGAGATCGGCCTCGTCCCGCAGGACCCGACGGTGTCCCTGAACCCCGTGACGAAGATCGGCGTCCAGGTCGGCGAGGCGCTGCGCGTGCACGGGCTGGCGGACCGCCGCTCGGCCCCGATCGAGGCGGTCGAGCTGCTGCGCCGCGCCGGCCTGCCGGACCCCGAGGTGCGCGCCGGGCAGTACCCGCACGAGCTCTCCGGCGGTATGCGGCAGCGGGTGCTGATCGCGATCGCGATCGCGGCGAGCCCCGGCCTGCTGATCGCGGACGAGCCCACCAGCGCGCTCGACGCCACCGTGCAGCGGCGCATCCTGGACCATCTCGGGGAGCTGACGAGCGCCTCCGGCACGTCGGTCCTGCTGATCACCCACGACCTCGGCGTCGCCGCGGACCGGGCGGACCGGATCGCGGTCATGTCCGGCGGGCGGATCGTCGAGCAGGGTCCGGTCGCGCAGATCCTCGGGGACCCGCAGGACGCCTACACCCGGCGGCTGCTCGCCGCGGCCCCCGGCCTCGCCTCCGACGTCCGCGTCCCGACCTCGCGGCCCGAGCCCACGGGCACCCCGGTCGTCGAGGTCCGGAACCTGGTCAAGGAGTTCCCGCTGCCCGGCCGGCACGGGACGCTCCGCGCCGTCGACGACGTCAGCTTCACCGTGGACCGCGGCGAGACGCTCGCGCTGGTGGGCGAGTCCGGGTCGGGCAAGTCCACCACCGCCCGGCTGGTCCTGCGACTCGCGGACCCGACCGGCGGCCAGGTGCTCTTCGACGGCACGGACATCACCACCGCGCGCGGGCGTCCGTGGCGCGAGCTGCGCCGCCGCGCCCAGCTCGTGTACCAGAACCCGTACGCGTCGCTGGACCCGAAGTTCTCGGTGGAGGAGGTCGTCACCGAGCCGCTGCGGGCGTTCAAGGTCGGGTCCGCGGCGGAGCAGCGGCAGCGGGCGGCGCAGCTGGTGGAACGGGTCGCCCTGCCCGCGTCGGTGCTGCAGCGCCGGCCCGTGGAGCTGTCCGGCGGACAGCGCCAGCGCATCGCCATCGCCCGCGCCCTCGCCCTGTCCCCGGATCTCGTGGTGTGCGACGAACCGGTCTCCGCGCTGGACGTGTCCGTGCAGGCCCAGGTCCTGGACCTGCTGCAGGAGCTGCAGCGGGACAGCGGCCTGACCTACCTGTTCATCTCCCACGACCTGTCCGTCGTGCGCCGGATCGCGCACCGCGTGGCGGTGATGCGGGACGGCCGGGTGCTGGAGTGCCGGCCCACCGAGGAGCTGTTCGAGGCGCCGGAGAACGAGTACACGCGGGACCTGCTGGCGGCGATCGCCGGGGGCCGGCGGGCCGCGGAGGTGATCGCCGGGGGAGCGTGACGCGCTCGCGTCCGCGGCGCCTCCGCGGAAGAACGGGGCGTGCCGCGGACTTGCACCCGGCGTGGACATCGATCTGAGCGGACGTACGGCCCTGGTCACCGGCTCGACCCAGGGCATCGGGCACGCGATCGCGACCCGCCTCGCCCAGGCGGGGGCCGAGGTCGTGGTCAACGGGCGGAGCACCGAGCGCGTCGACGCGGCCGTCGCGGCGATCCGGGAGGCCGTCCCGGAGGCGCGGCTGCGGGGGATCGCGGCGGACGTCGCGGACGACGGGGGCGCCGCCGGGCTGATCGCCGCGCTGCCGTCCGTGGACGTCCTGGTGAACAACCTCGGGATCTTCGGTGCGGCCCCGGTCCTGGAGATCGACGACGCCGAGTGGCGCCGCTACTTCGACGTCAACGTGCTCGCGGGGATCCGGCTGACCAGGGCGTACCTGCCCGGGATGATGGAGCGCGGCTTCGGCCGGGTGCTGTCGATCTCCAGCGACTCGTCCGTGGTGACGCCGGTGGAGATGGTGCACTACGGCGTCACCAAGACCGCGCAGCTGGCCGTCACCCGCGGCTTCGCCAAGGCGGCGGCCGGCACCGGCGTCACGGTGAACTCGGTGCTGGCGGGGCCGACGCACACCGGCGGGGTGGAGGACTTCGTGGCCGAACTGGTGGGCGACGACCTGCCCTGGGACGAGGCGCAGCGCAGGTTCATGCTCGAGCACCGCCCGCAGTCCCTGCTGCAGCGGCTGATCGAGCCGGTCGAGATCGCGAACATGGTCGTCTACCTCAGCTCGGACCTCGCCTCGGCGACGACCGGGGGTGCGGTGCGGGTGGACGGCGGGTACGTGGACTCGATCCTGCCCTGAGTCTCGTTCACCCGGCGCCCACCATCCGGTTCCGCACCGCCCGGGCGGTCCGCACCACCTCGGCGACGATCCCGGCGCGGTCCGCCTCGTCCGCGGAGGAGAAGGTCACGGCGACGCTCGCGACCGGCTGGTCCAGATGGTCGAGCACCGCGACGGCGACGGACGCGAAACCGGGCGTGACCTCGCCGTCCTCGGTGGCGACACCGTCCCGGCGGACCTGCACGAGCAGCCGCCGCAGGGCCGTCGGGGAGCGCGGACCGAGGTCGTGCCGGACCACGAAGGCCGCCGGCGTCGGATAGAGGGCGCGGACCTGGGCGGCGGGCAGTGCGGCGAGCAGTGCCCGGCCGCTCGCGGTCAGGCTCGCCGGCAACCGCACGTCGACGTCGGTGACCAGCGGCGGGCGGCCCGGCGCGCGTTCCTCGATGAGGTAGACGACGTCCCGCCCGTGCAGCACGCCGAGGTGGGCGGTGAACCCGGTCCGGTCCACGAGCCGGGCGAGCGGGACGCGCGCGAGGCGCTGCAACGGCGCCTGCCGCAGGTAACCCGTGCCGAGCTCGTAGGCGGACAGGCCCAGGGCATAGCGCCGTTCGTCCTCCAGGTGGACGACGAACGACTCGTCCGCCAGCGTCGTGAGCAGCTGGTAGGTCGTGGACCGGGGGAGGCCGAGGTCCCGGGCGATCGCCGCGGCGGGAACGGGACCGGCCTGGCGGGCCAGGTGGCGCAGGATCGCCAGGGTGTGGGCGGCGGCGGGGACACGGGGCGTCACAACTGTCCGGGATACCAGACGGCGATCGCCCGATCCCCTGGTGTGACGGGCACGACGGGTGTTGTGTTCTGGACGTGCTGCAGACCCTCCCCGTGCCCGACCCCTTCCTGGGAACGGTCACCGTCGGATCCGGCCCCCTGACCCGGGCGGAGGTCGTCGCCGTCGCCCGGGACCGGGCCCGGCTCCTCCTCGACCCGGCCTGCGAGGCGGCCGTCCGCGAGACGAGACGGGTGATCGAGGAGCTCGCGGGGGACGTCGTCCCGCACTACGGCGTCTCCACCGGGTTCGGTGCGCTCGCGACCCGGCACATTCCCGGCGACAAGCGGATGGACCTGCAGCGCAACCTCGTCCGTTCGCACGCCGCCGGCTCGGGACCGGAGGTGGAGGCCGAGGTCGTCCGGGCGCTGATGCTGCTCCGGCTGTCGACGATGCTGACCGCCCGCACCGGCGTCCGGCTGGAGACCGCGCGGGCCTACGCCGCGCTGATCGACGCCGGGCTCACCCCGGTGGTGCACGAGTACGGCTCGCTCGGATGCTCCGGGGACCTCGCGCCGCTCGCGCACTGCGCGCTCGCGGTGACGGGGGAGGGCGAGGTCCGGGACGCCGACGGGCGGCGGCTGCCGGCCGCGGACGCCCTCGCCGCCGCGGGCCTCACCCCGGTGACCCTGCGGGAGAAGGAGGGCCTCGCGCTGATCAACGGCACGGACGGCATGCTCGGCATGCTCGTCCTCGCCTGCCACGACCTGCGACGACTGGTGGCCACGGCCGATCTCGCCGCGGCGATGAGCGTGGAGGCCCAGCTCGGGACGGACGCCGCCTTCGCCGAGGACCTGATCGCGCTGCGCCCGCACCCCGGGCAGGCGGCGAGCGCGGCCAACCTGCGCGCGCTGCTCGTCGGGTCGTCGATCATGGCGAGCCACCGCGGGCCGGACTGCACCCGGGTCCAGGACGCCTACTCGCTGCGGTGCACGCCCCAGGTGCACGGGGCGGTGCGGGACACCGTGGCGCACGCCGAGACCGTCGCGGACGCGGAACTGGCCTCGGCGATCGACAACCCGGTCGTCACCGTCGACGGGCGGGTGGAGAGCAACGGGAACTTCCACGGCGCCCCCGTCGGGTACGTGCTGGACTTCCTCGCCATCGCCGTCGCGGACCTGGCGTCGATCAGCGAGCGGCGCACGGACCGGTTCCTCGACGTCGCCCGCAACCACGGCCTGCCGGCCTTCCTCGCCCACGACGCCGGGGTGGACTCCGGGCACATGATCGCCCAGTACACGCAGGCCGGGATCGTCTCCGAGCTCAAGCGGCTCGCCGTCCCCGCCTCCGTGGACTCGATCCCGTCGAGTGCGATGCAGGAGGACCACGTGTCGATGGGCTGGGCCGCCGCGCGCAAGCTGCGGACCGCGATCGACGGCCTGCAGCGGGTCGTCGCGATCGAGGTCCTCACCGCCGCGCGGGCCCTGGACCTGCGTGCCCCGCTGACCCCCGCCCCGGCCACCGCCGCGGTGCGGGACCTGCTCCGCGAGACGGTCGAGGGCCCCGGCCCGGACCGCCACCTCGCCCCCGAGATCGCCGCCGCCGTCGCCCTCGTGGCGAACGGCTCCGCCCTGGCCGCCGCCGAGACGGTCACCGGCCCCCTGCGCTGACGCGCCCGGCAGCCCACCTGCCCGACGAGGAGGTACCACCATGGAAGGCGCCCGTCCCGTCCGCGCACCGCGCGGCACGACCCTCACCGCCCGCAGCTGGCAGACCGAGGCCCCGCTGCGGATGCTGATGAACAACCTCGATCCCGAGGTGGCCGAGCGGCCGGACGACCTGGTCGTCTACGGCGGCACCGGCCGCGCGGCGCGGGACTGGCGCTCCTTCGACGCGCTCGTCCGCACCCTGACCACGCTGGAGGACGACGAGACGATGCTCGTGCAGTCCGGCCGGCCGGTGGGCGTCATGCGCACCCACGAGTGGGCGCCGCGGGTGCTGATCGCGAACTCGAACCTGGTGGGGGACTGGGCGACCTGGCCGGAGTTCCGCCGGCTCGAGCAGCTCGGCCTGACCATGTACGGCCAGATGACGGCCGGTTCGTGGATCTACATCGGCACCCAGGGGATCCTGCAGGGCACCTACGAGACCTTCGCCGCCGTCGCGGACAAGAGGTTCGGCGGCACCCTCGCCGGGACGCTGACCGTCACCGGGGGGTGCGGGGGCATGGGCGGCGCGCAGCCCCTCGCGGTGACGCTCAACGGCGGGGTCTGCCTGGTCGTCGACGTCGACGAGGCGCGGCTGCGGCGCCGGGTCGAGCACCGCTACCTCGACGAGCTCGCGGGATCGCTCGACGAGGCGGTGCGCCGGTGTGCGCAGAGCAAGGCCGCGGGGCAGGCCCTGTCCGTCGGGCTCGTCGGCAACTGCGCCACCGTGCTCCCGGAACTGCTCCGTCGCGGGGTGGAGGCCGATGTCGTCACGGACCAGACCTCCGCGCACGACCCGCTCTCCTACCTGCCGATCGGTGTCGCGTTGGCGGACTGGGCGGACCACGCGGCCGCCAAGCCCGAGGAGTTCACGGACCGGGCGCGGGAGTCGATGGCCCGGCACGTCGAGGCGATGGTCGGGTTCGCGAAGGCGGGCGCGGAGGTCTTCGACTACGGCAACTCCATCCGGGACGAGGCGCGGCGCGGCGGCTTCGCGGACGCGTTCGCCTTCCCCGGCTTCGTCCCCGCCTACATCCGGCCGCTGTTCTGCGAGGGCAAGGGCCCGTTCCGCTGGGCCGCCCTCTCCGGGGACCCGGCGGACATCCGCGCGACCGACGAGGCCGTGCTGCGGCTGTTCCCGGACAACGACCGGTTGCACCGCTGGATCCGCGCGGCCCAGGAGCGCGTCGCGTTCCAGGGGCTGCCCGCCCGGATCTGCTGGCTGGGCCAGGGCGAGCGGGACGTCGCGGGTGTGCGGTTCAACGAGATGGTCGCCTCCGGGGAGGTCGGCGCGCCGATCGTGATCGGGCGGGACCATCTGGACACCGGCTCAGTCGCCTCGCCCTACCGGGAGACCGAGTCCATGCTCGACGGCTCGGACGCGATCGCGGACTGGCCGTTGCTCAACGCGCTGGTCAACACCGCGTCCGGCGCGACATGGGTGTCCATTCACCACGGCGGCGGGGTGGGCATCGGCCGCTCGATCCACGCGGGCCAGGTCACCGTCGCGGACGGGACGGAGCTCGCGGCGGCCAAGATCGAGCGCGTGCTGACCAACGACCCGGCGACGGGGGTGAGCCGGCACGTCGACGCGGGCTACGACGAGGCCCGCGAGACCGCGGGGACGCACGGGATCCGCGTCCCCATGAGCGAGGGATGAGCGCGTCATGGAGCCGGAACGTGAACTCTGAGGGCCCTGGACCGCGTGGTGGCTCCACGACGTTCGACCGGTTGTGGGACGCGCTCGCGCCCGTCGGGCGGGTGGGTTCCGGCGGGTACCGGCGGTTCGCGTGGACCCGCGAGGACTCGGTGCTCCGCGAATGGTTCGCCGGGGAGGCCGGGGCCCGCGGGCTGGACCTGGTCACGGACCGCTGCGGCAACCAGTGGGCCTGGTGGGGGAACCCGGACGCCGACGGGCCGGGCGTCGTCCTCGGCTCGCACCTGGACTCGGTCCCGGACGGCGGCGCGTTCGACGGCCCGCTCGGCGTCGTCTCCGCGTTCGCGGCGCTGGACGACCTGCGGGCCCGCGGTGTGCGCCCGGCCCGGCCGCTCGCGGTCGCCCACTTCGCGGACGAGGAGGGCGCCCGGTTCGGCATCGCGTGTGCCGGGTCGCGCCTGCTCACCGGCGCGCTCACCCCGGACGCGGCCCGCGCGCTCACGGACGCCGACGGCGTCACGATGGCCGAGGCGATGGCCCGCGCCGGGCACGACCCGGCCGGGATCGGGCGGGACGAGGAGACGCTGCGCCGGATCGGCACCTACGTCGAGCTGCACGTCGAACAGGGCCGCGGGCTCGTCGACCTCGGCCGGGCCGTCGCCGTCGGCTCCGCGATCCGTCCGCACGGGCGGTGGCGGATCACGCTGCCCGGCCGTGCGGACCACGCGGGGACCACCCGGCTCGCGGACCGGGAGGACCCGATGCTCGCGCTGGCGGCGGTCGTCCAGCGGATCCGGGCGGCGGCGGAGCGGAACGGCGCCGTCGCGACCTGCGGGAAGGTCACGGTCGAGCCGAACGCCGTCAACGCGATCCCGTCGCGGGTCACGGCCTGGCTCGACGCGCGCGGCGCCGACGAGGCGCGGGTCATGGCGGTGGTGTCCGAGGTGATCGCCGCGGCGGGCGAGCACGGCGGGACCGTGGCGAAGGAGTCCTGGACGGCGGCGACGACGTTCGACGGGGGCCTCGCGGCCCGCCTCGCCGGGCTCCTGGACGACGCGCCGATCCTGCCGACGGGGGCGGGCCACGACGCCGGCATCCTCGCCTCGGCCGGCATCCCGGCGGCGATGCTCTACGTCCGCAACCCGACCGGGATCTCGCACTCCCCGGCCGAGCACGCGGACCCGGAGGACTGCCACCAGGGCGCGGTGGCCCTGGCCACGGTCACGCAAGAGCTCATCCGATGACGCGTCGTGGCTCCACAACGCCGGGATCAGGGGCGTTCGAGGGCGTTGTGGCTCCATGACGCGGGCGTTCTGGGGTGCCTACGCGCACCTGCCCGGGGGCGTGGGGGCGCGGGTGCGGCTCCGGGTCGCGGACGGGGTGATCGTCTCCGTCGAGACCGGGGTTCCCGCCGGGGACGCCGAGGTGCTGCCCGGGATCGTGCTGCCGGGGTTCGCGAACGCCCACAGCCACGCCTTCCACCGGGCGCTCCGGGGCCGCACGCACGACCGCGGCGGCACGTTCTGGACCTGGCGGGAGCGGATGTACGCGGTCGCGCAGCGGCTCGACCCGGACTCCTACCTCGCGCTGGCCCGGGCGGCCTACGCCGAGATGGCCCTCGCCGGGGTGACGGCGGTGGGCGAGTTCCACTACCTGCACCACGGCCCCGGCGGCGTGCCCTACGCCAACCCGAACGCCATGGCCGCGGCGCTGCGCCAGGCGGCCGCCGACGCCGGGCTCCGGCTGACCCTGCTCGACGCCTGTTACCTCGCCGGAGGTTTCGGCGCCGGGCTCGATCCCGTTCAGGAACGCTTCTCCGACGGCGACGCGGACGCCTGGGCGACGCGGGTCGGCGCGCTTCGCGGAGACGGCACGTTCCGGGTCGGTGCGGCCGTGCACTCCGTCCGGGCCGTCCCGCGGGAGCAGTTGCCGGTCGTCGCCGAGGCCGCGCGGGGCCGCCCGCTGCACGTCCACCTCTCCGAGCAGCCCGCCGAGAACGAGGCCTGCCTCACCGCGCACGGGCTCACCCCGAGCGCGCTGCTCGGCGAGGCCGGCATCCTCGGCGAACGCACCACCGCCGTCCACGCGACCCACCTGACCGGCCCGGACGTCGCGTTGCTCGGCCGCACCGGCACCGCCGCCTGCTTCTGCCCGACGACCGAACGCGACCTCGCGGACGGCCTCGGCCCGGCCGGCGAGCTGGCCGCCGCGGGGGTGCGGCTGGCGCTCGGGAGCGACCAGCACGCGGTGACCGACCTGCTCGAGGAGGCGCGGGCGCTGGAGATGCACGAGCGGCTGCGGACCGGCGAGCGCGGCCGGTTCACCCCGGCCGCCCTGGTCAGGGCCTTGACCCGGCAGGACGTCCTCGGCGGGGCCCGGGCCGGGATCGAGGCGGGCGCCCCCGCCGATCTCGTCGCCGTCCGCACGGACACCGTCCGGACCGCGGGCGCCGATCCCGCGCAGGTCGTCCTCGCCGCGACGGCCGCGGACGTGGACACCGTGATCGTCGGCGGGAACCCGGTCGTGCGGGGTGGGCGACACCGGCTCGGGGACGTCGGCGCGTTGCTCCGGGCCGCGATCGACCCGCTCTGGTCGGATCGATGAACGGGGAGGACCCATGAGCACGCTCGTCACCGGCATCGGTGAGCTGACCACGCAGGACCCGGAGCTCGGGGTCCTGCACGACGCCGCCCTGGTGGTCGACGGCGAGCGGATCACCTGGGTCGGGCCGGCCGCCTCCGCCCCGGCGGCGGACGCGCGGATCGACGTCGAGGGCCGCGCGGTCGTCCCCGGCTTCGTGGACTCGCACGCCCACCTGGTCTTCGACGGGGACCGCGCGGACGAGTTCGCCGCCCGGATGGCCGGCGAGCGGTATGACGGCGGCGGGATCGCCCGGACCGTCGAGGCCACCCGCGCCGCCCCGGACGGTTCGCTGCGGGCCCTGCTCGCGGGCCGGGTCGCCGAGATGCGGGCCCAGGGCACCACGACGGTCGAGATCAAGAGCGGCTACGGCCTCACCGTCGCCGAGGAGGTGCGGGCGCTGCGGCTCGCCGCGGAGGTCACGCCGGAGACGACCTTCCTCGGCGCCCACGTCGTGCCCGCCGGGACCACGCCGGACGAGTACGTCGACCTGGTCACGGGCGAGATGCTGGCGGCCTGCGCCCCGCACGCGCGCTGGATCGACGTCTTCTGCGAGCCGGCCAGCCCCCACGCGTTCGACGGCGAGCAGGCCCGCGCCGTGCTGGAAGCGGGCCGCGCGGCCGGGCTGGGGCTACGGGTGCACGGCAACCAGCTCGGGCCCGGCCCCGGGGTGGGGCTCGCCGTCGAGCTGGGGGCGGCGAGTGTGGACCACTGCACGTACCTCAGCGGGGACGACGTCGATGCCCTGGCCGACGGTCGCACGGTCGCGACCCTGCTCCCGGGCGTCGAGTTCTCCACCCGTTCGCCCTACCCGGACGCGCGGCGGCTGCTCGACGCCGGTGTCACCGTCGCCCTGGCCACGGACTGCAACCCCGGGACGTGCGCGTCGTCGTCGATCCCGTTCATGATCGCCCTCGCGGTCCGGGAGATGGGCCTGACGCCCGCGGAGGCGCTGTGGGCGGCGACGGCCGGCGGGGCGCAGGCGTTGCGGCGCACGGACATCGGCGTGATCACGCCGGGGAGCCGCGCGGATCTCACGGTCCTCGACGCGCCCAGCCACCTGCACCTGGCCTATCGGCCGGGGGTGCCGCTCGCGCGGGCCCTGTTCTGACTACTCGCCGCAGGACGCGCCCTGGGCGACCGGGCCGTCGCCCAGGCCGAGCGGGTCGTGGTCCCGCGGGTCCGACGCCGGGGCCCACCGGCCGTCGACGATCGCGTACTCGACGCCCGGGCCGTCGGTGACCAGCGTCCGCAGGGCCGCGAGCAGGCGCTCGACGTGCTCGGCGGTGGTGCCCAGGCCGAGGCTGGCGCGCACGGCGTCGCTCCCGCCCGCGATCCGGGCGAGTAGCGGGTGGGCGCAGAACTTGCCGTCCCGCACGCCGATCCCGTGCTCCGCGGACAGGTAGGCCGCGACGAGCCCGGCCGGGACGCCGTCGACGGTGAAGCTCGCGACGGCAACCCGGTCCGGGGCGTCCGCCCAGATCGTCAGCGGGGTGACGCCGGGGATCGCGGCGAGGCCCTCGGTGAGGGCGGCGAGCAGGGCGCGCTCGTGGGCCACGGCGTCGTCCAGGACCGGGTCCAGCGCGCGGCAGGCCGCGGCGATCGCGGCGGCGCCGAGCACGTTGGGCGTGCCGGCCTCGTGGCGGTGCGGGGCGGGGGACCAGCTGACCTCTGCGGTGCCGCCGTCCGTGCTGACCGTGCGGACCGCGCCGCCGCCGGCCAGGTACGGAGCCGCGACGTCGAGCCAGTCCCGGCGCCCGATCAGCGCGCCGGCGCCGTAGGGGGCGTAGAGCTTGTGCCCGGAGAGCACCAGGTAGTCCACGCCGCTGGCGGCGATGTCGATCCGGCGATGCGGGGCCAGCTGGGCGGCGTCCAGGACGACACGGGTGCGGCCGGAGTGGGCGATCGCCACGATCTCGTCGAGCGGGAGGATCTCCCCGGTGACGTTGGAGGCGCCGGTGATCGCGAGCAGCGCGGTGGGCTGCGCGGCCAGGGCCTCGCGCAGCGCCTCGAGCGTGGCGTCGACGGTGGGCTCGGCCGTGAGCACCCGGTGCCCGTGGGCACCGCGCCAGGCCAGCAGGGTGGCGTGGTGCTCGACGTCCAGGGTCAGCACGGCCCCCGGGACCGCACCGGCCAGCAGGTTCAGCGCGTCCGTGGAGTTGCGGGTGAAGACGACGACGTCGTCCTCGCGGGCCCCGACGAACGCGCCGATCGTGGTGCGCGCCCGCTCCAGCACCGAGGTGCAGACCTGCGAGGCGTACCCGGCGCCGCGGTGCACGCTGGCGTAGAAGGGGAGCAGCTCGGCGACGTGGTCCGCGACGGCCGCCAGCGCGGGTGCGCTGGCAGCGACGTCGAGGTTCGCGTACGTCACCGAGGTGCCGTCCACCAGCGGGACCTGCAGGTCACACCCGACGACGGCGGGCAGTCCGGTGGCACAGGCGGACGTGGCCACAGCGGACCCGACGACAGTGGACCCGACTGCGGGGGACCCGACTGCGGGGGACCCGACTGCGGGGGACCCGACTGCGGGGGACCCGACTGCGGGGGACCCGATGACAGGGGACCCGACGGCGGGGCGCGACACGGTGGCGACGGACATGGTGATCCTCCCGGGACCTCACAGGACCCGGATCAGGAGATCGGGTCCGCGCTTGCCGGGCGCGGGTACGCGCGCCGGCCTGGTCGTCACCCGGAGCACCCCACCGCGGAGGAGGGTTGCCGGCCAGCGAGCCGGGGCTTGATGCTGGCACTCATGACCTGACGCAGACGCTAGAACGAGTTCCCGGGGCGGGTCAAGTCCGAGGTGCTCCTCCGCGAGGACTGTCGGGGGCCCGTCCTAGGGTCCGGGGCCATGACCGCCATCGCGAACCTGCAGCTGGTTGCCCTCGACTGTCCGGATCCCCTCGGCCTCGCCCGGTTCTACTCCTCGATCACCGGTTGGCCCGTCGCCCCGGAGGACCCCGCCGAGGCGGACTGGGTGGAGCTCGACGCCGGTGAGGGGGCCGTGACCATCGCGTTCCAGCAGGTCACGGACTTCTCCCCGCCGGTGTGGCCCGGCTCGGAGCACCCGCAGCAGCTGCATCTGGACTTCACCGTGCCGGACCTCGACGAGGGCGAGCGGGAGGTCCTCGCGATCGGCGCCCGGAAGGCCGTGGTGCAGCCGGGTGAGACGTTCCGGGTCTACCTCGACCCGGCCGGGCATCCGTTCTGCCTGGTGCTGCGCTGAGATCCGGGACGTCTCCGCCGCCGCCCGGTCCCGTTCGGCCCGAGTTCACCGGGTCGCCGTGTATGTCCGTCAGCGTGACGTCCGGCCACCACCCGGCCGGGTGAACCGCCCGGCGGGCCGTGCACGGAACGGAGACACACCAGATGACCCAGGAACTGTCCCGCCGGGGATTCCTGCAGCGCAGCGCCGTCGCCGGGGCGGGGGTGATGCTGATCGGCGGCACGGAGATGCTGATCACGGCTCCGTCCGCCGCCGCGGCACCGCGGGCGGGGCAGCCGCACGGGGGTCCGCACGAGGCCGGCTACGGCCCGCTCGTGGCGGACCCCGCCGGCCGGCTCGCGCTGCCCGCGGGCTTCGCGTACTCCGTCGTGACCCACGCCGGGGTCACGACGCTGGAGTCCGGCGAGCCGACGCCGCGCAACCACGACGGCACCGGCGCGTTCCCCCGGCGCGGTGGCGGCACGGTGCTGGTCAACAACCACGAGATCCGGGACCCGTTCGGCACCGACCTGCCGGTCCCGCACCTCGACGGCCTGGTCTACGACCCGGGCGCGGCCGGCGGCTGCACCGTCGTGGAGACCGGCCCGGACGGCACCCGGCGCACCGAGTACGTCGGCGTCGCGGGCACCGCCACGAACTGTGCGGGCGGCCGGACGCCCTGGGACACGTGGCTGACCTGTGAGGAGATCGACGCGCTGGCCGGCACGGGCGGGTTCCAGAAGGACCACGGCTATGTCTTCGAGGTGGACCCGTACGACCGTGGGGCGAACCGGGACCCGCAGCCGATCAAGGCGCTCGGCCGGTTCGAGCACGAGGCCGCCGCGGTCGACCCGCGCCGCGGGGACATCTACCTCACCGAGGACGCCTCCGGGCCCAACGGCCTGCTCTACCGCTGGGCGCCCCCGCGCGGGTACCGCGGCCGCCGCGGCGCGCTGCGTCGCCTCGGCCCCACGGACGGGGTGCTCGCCGCGATGAGGGCGTCCGACGGCGCGGGCAGGCACGTCCCGGACCTGTCGGTGGCCACGAAGGTCGGCACGAGGTACGCCGTGGAGTGGGTGCCGGTGCCGGACCGGGACGGCCGGGGCACCGCCACCCGCAGGCAGCTCGCGGACGCCGACGTCACCCGCGCCCGCAAGCTCGAGGGCGCCTGGTGGGACGCGGACGGCGCGTGGATCGTCTCCAGCTTCGCCCGCGAGGAGAGCCCGGCCCAGCACGACGGCCAGGTCTGGTTCTACGACCCGAAGCGCGCCACCCTCACCCTGCGGCTGCTCTTCGGCCGGAACCCGGACCCGGACGTCGACGGCGCGTTCGACGGCCCGGACAACGTCAGCATCTCCCCGTACGGCGGCGTCATCCTGGCCGAGGACGGCGAGGGGGTGCAGCACCTGATCGGCGCCACGCCGAGCGGGGCGACGTTCCCGATGGCGCGCAACGACTTCACCGACGGCACCAAGAACGTCGAGTTCACCGGGCCGGTCTACTCGCCGGACCGCGCGGTGCTCTTCGCGAACATCCAGGAGCCCGGCTACATGTTCGCGATCACCGGGCCCTGGCGCCACCAGCGGTGAGCAGGCAGCGGTGATCACCACGTCGGACCGAGGGGTGCCGACCACGGCTCTCCCCGGTCCGACGCGCTGATCACGGGATCGCGGTCGAGGCGCGGTCCGCGTCGGTCGGCGGGGTTCCCCTGCGCGCCGGGGTGTGCTTGACTGGGCCACAATTGGTCAAAGGTTTGATCAGTTCTCGACCACCACCGGAGGTGGCTCCCATGGCAGCGAAGCCGTTCGCGTCGTCGCAGGACCTGGCCGCGAAGGAACAGACCCTCGAGGTGCTCGCCGACGGCGTCTACGCGCTGACGGCCGAGGGGGACCCGAACATCGGGGCGATCGAGGGCGAGGACTTCCTCGTCTGCTTCGAGGCCCTCGCCACCCCGGTCGCGGCGCGGAAGTGGCTCACGAAGCTGCGCGGGTACACGGACAAGCCCGTGCGCTACCTGGTGCTGAGCCACTACCACGCCGTCCGCGTGCTCGGGGCCAGCGCGTTCGACGCCGAGGTGATCGTCGCGCACGAGAACACCCGGGCGCTGGTGGCGGAGCGGGGCAAGGAGGACTGGGCGAGCGAGTTCGCCCGGATGCCGCGCCTGGCCGAGGCGGCGGACTCCGTGCCGGGCCTGACCTGGCCCACGCTGACCTTCTCGGACCGGCTCACCCTCGACCTCGGCGGCGACCGCGGGGACCTGGTGCTGCAGTACCACGGCCGCGGGCACACCGAGGGGGACATCGTCGCCTGGCTGCCCCGGCACAGGATCCTCTTCGCCGGGGACCTGGTGGAGGCCGAGGCGGCGCTCTACACCGGGGACGCGTTCCACCGGGACTGGGCGACGGGCACGCTGGACCGCCTCGCCGCGCTGGGCGCCGAGCAGCTGGTCGGCGGCCGCGGGGACGTCAGCAGGGGCCGCGCCGCCGTCGACGCCGCGATCGCCACCACCCGCGGCTTCCTGGACACCATGATCCGCGAGGTCGGCACGGTGCAGCAGCGCGGCGGCACGCTCAAGGAGGCCTTCGAGGCCACCCACGCCGCCCTGGTCGACGACTTCGGCCGCTGGCCGATCTTCGAGCACTGCCTGCCCTTCGACGTCTCCCGGCTCTGGGACGAGCTCTCCGGCATCGAGCGCCCGGTGATCTGGACGGCCGAGCGGGACCAGGAGGTCTGGGCGCAGCTGCAGGACTGAGGCCCCGGCACACGCCCGCGACCGCGCCGACGAGGAGGACGGGGAGTGGTGATGCAGACCTGGCCGCACGCACCCGTGGTGGTGCTCGGAGCCGGCCCGGTCGGGCAGACGGCGGCACTGCTGCTGGCCCGCTGGGGCGTCCCGACGACGGTGCTGGACCAGCGCCCCGCGCGGGACCGGATCGGGTCCAAGGCGATCTGCCAGCAGCGCGACGTCCTCGACATCTGGGAGTCCGTCGGCGCGGGCGCGCGGATCGCGGCCGAGGGCGTCACCTGGACGACCGCCCGCACCTTCCACCGGGACGGGGAGCTGTTCAGCTACGAGATCTCCGAACCCGGACGGCCCGCCTTCCCGCCGTTCGTGAACATCTCCCAGACCCGTACCGAGGAGATCCTCGACGAGTGCATCGGCGCCGAGCCGCTCGTCGACCTGCGGTGGGGCACGCGCGTCGAGCACGTCGAGCAGGACGGCGCCGGGGTGCTGGTGCACGCCGGGGGCGAGCGGATCCGGGCGCCGTTCCTGCTGGTCTGCGGCGGCGCGCGGAGCGAGGAGATGCGGGCCCTGCTCGGCTGCAGGTTCGAAGGGCGGTCCTTCGACGACCGCTTCCTGATCTGCGACATCCGCGCGGACCTCCCCGGCTGGGCCACCGAGCGGCGCTTCTACTTCGATCCCGTCTGGAACCCCGGCCGCCAGGTACTGATCCATCCCTGCCCGGACTCCACCTTCCGGATCGACTGGCAGGTGCCCGCGGGCTACGACCTCGACGAGGAGAAGGCGAGCGGCGCCCTGGACCGGCGGATCCGCGCGATCGTCGGGCACCGGCCGTACGAGATCGTCTGGTCGTCGGTGTACCGCTTCCAGTCCCGGTGCGTGGACCGGATGCGGCACGGCCGCATCCTGATCGCCGGGGACGCCGCGCACCTCGTCTCGCCGTTCGGGGCGCGCGGGCTCAACTCGGGCGTGGCCGACGCGGAGAACGCCGCGTGGAAGATCGCCTACGTCGGGTTCGGCCACGCCCCCGAGGAGCTGCTGGAGAGCTACCACCACGAGCGGCACGCGGCGGCGCGGGAGAACCTGGAGGTCACCACGGCCACGATGGACTTCCTCGTGCCGCCGGACGAGGACCGGGCGCGGCACCGCGTGGACGTCCTGACCAGGGCGGCCACGGACCTCGCCGCCCGCGCGAAGGTCGACTCCGGCCGGCTCGCGGAGCCGTTCTGGTACGCGGCCTCACCCCTGACGACCCCGGACCCGGGGCGCCCGGCGCCGGCCCGGCCCCCGCGCGGCACCGCCCCGGCCGCCGCGCCGGGGGTGCTGGTCCCGGACGGCCCGGTGGCCGGCGGCGGGACGCGGCTGCGCGCGATCGCCCGGTCCGGCCTCCTGCTGCTCACCGTGGACGAGGAGACCGGCCCCGCCGGCCCCGCCGGCCACCCCGTCACCGCCGGCCTCCTGGCGGTCGCCGTGCGCGCGGGTGTCGGGCCGGTCCGCGTCGAGCCGCTCGCGGCGCTGGACCGCGACGGGGTGCTCCGCGAGGCGCTCGGTGCCCGGCCGGGCGAGGTCTGGGTGATCCGGCCGGACGCCCACGTCGCCGCGGTCGTGCCGATCCTGGACACGGACGGCGTGGTGCGCGCGGTGCGGCGCGCGGTCGGGGCAGAGCACGACATCGGGTCGGCCGGCGCCGTCGGACCGGCCGCGGAGGTCCCCGCCGGATCCGGGTGAACCGTCCGGGTCCCCGCGCCGTGTGGGCTGACGAGAAGGTCGTCACCCACGAGGGGGTCCGTTGTCCCGCAGCCGTCCGTCAGAGGTACTCGACGAACGACGCCACCAGGCTCGCCAGCACGTCCCGGCCCTTGGCGGCCGAGGCGAGCGACGGACGGCCGACGACCCCGCTGTCCGTGTACGCCGCGAGGCCGCGGCTGAGCAGGTGGCGCCGGTCGTCGGCCAGCTCGTCGAGGTCGTCGAGCGGCGGCCGGACGAGATCCGGGTGGCTGTGCAGCAGGATCGAGGTCTCCAGCTCACCGGCGTGCATGTCGCTCCAGCCGGAGGTGGCCAGCCCCGCGGCGGCGCGGGCGGCGTCCCAGTCCGGCTCGCCCGGGAACAGCGCCATCGGCAACGGCCCGAGGCTCGCCTCCTGCGCCACGTTGCCCAGCACGTAGTTGCCGCCGTGCCCGTTGACCAGCACCAGGGACGTGATGCCCGCGCGGCGAACGGACTCGGCGACGTCCCGCACGATCGCCACCAGCGTGGTGGCGGAGATGCTCACCGTGCCCGGCCAGGCCGCGTGCTCGTGGGAGCACGAGATGGTCACCGGCGGGAGGCGGCGGACCGCGGGGTACGCAGCCGCGATCTCGCCGGCGAGGGTCGCCGCCACGACCGTGTCCGTGGTCAGCGGCAGGTGCGGCCCGTGCTGCTCGAGGCTCCCGATCGGGAGCAGCGCCACGGACGCGGACCGCATCCGCTCGTCGAGCGTGGTGTCGGAGGGCAGGAGGTCCATCACGGCGGACCTTCTCACGTCAGCAGCCCAGGGAAGAAGAGGGGACACCCATGCCGAACGAGATGTTGACCGATGTCGCGGAGTCCGAGCTGGTCACGCGGCGCGGGATGTTCCGCGCCGTCGCCTTCCGGGACCGGCCCGGCGGGCCCGAGCACCTCGCGCTCGTCCACGGCGACCCGCGACCCGGCGAGGACGTCCTCGTCCGGGTGCACTCCGAATGCCTCACCGGGGACGTGTTCGAGGCCCTGCGGTGCGAGTGCGGGGCGCAGCTGTCCACCGCGCTCGACGCGCTGGTCGCCGAGCGTTCGGGCGTGCTGGTGTACCTGCGCGGGCACGAGGGCCGGGGGATCGGCCTGATCGCGAAGGTCCGCACCCACGTCCTGCAGGACGAGCAGGGCCTCGACACCGTCGACTCCGCGACCGCCCTCGGCCTCCCGGTCGACGTGCGGGACTTCGGCGCGGCCGCCCGCGTCCTGCGCCACCTCGGGATCACCTCGGTCCGGCTGCTGTCCAACAGCGCGGACAAGGTCGAGTCCCTCCTCGCGCACGGCATCCGGATCGCCGAACGGGTCCCGCTGCTGGAGCCGGTGACCGAGCACAACATCCGCTACCTCACGGCGAAACGGGACCGTCTCGGTCACGACCTGCCGCACCTCGACCCGGTCCGGCGGGGCTGAGCCCGACCCGCACCGGTACGGAAGGACCCCCGTGTCGCTCTCCACCGCCCCCCGGCGCCCCGCCGAGGGGGACCGGCCCGACCCGGCCCCGCGCGGGCGGGTGCGCAGGACCGTCTCGTGGGTGATCACGGCGCTGGCCGCCGCGCTCGTGTTCGCCGCCCTCGTCGCACCGCAGCTGCTGTCCCAGCTCACGCCCGGAGCGCTGGTGCGCATCCCGGTCGAGGGCCTGCTCGGCGTGGCGCTCCTGCTGGTCCTGCCGGCGCGCCCACGACGCGTGCTGGCCGCGGTCGGCGGTGCGCTGCTGGGCGTGCTGACGCTCGTCCGGCTGCTGGACATGGGCTTCGTCGAGACGCTCGGCCGCCCGTTCGACCCGGTGCTGGACTGGGTGCTCCTCGACGACGGCGTCTCCTTCCTGGACGACACCCTCGGCCGGGCGGGCGCGATCGGCGCCGTGGTCGGGGTGGCCGTGCTGGTGCTCGGCGTCGTCGTGCTGATGACGCTCGCCGCGCTGCGGCTGAGCCGGCTCGTGACCCGGCGCCGGACGGTCCCGGCCCGGGTCGTCGCGGTGCTCGCGGTCGTCTGGCTCCTCTGCGCGCTGACCGGTGCCCAGCTGGTCCCACCGGTGCCCGTGGCGTCGCGCAGCGTCGCGTCCCTCGCCTACCAGCAGGCCCGCGCGATCCCGGCGAGCCTGCGGGACGAGGAGGCGTTCGCCCGGGAGGCCTCCGTCGACGCCTTCCGGGACGTCCCCGACGCCCAGCGGCTCGCCGCGCTGCGCGGCAAGGACGTGCTGGTGACGTTCATCGAGAGCTACGGGCGGAGCGCGATCGAGGACCCCCGCTACGCGCCGCAGGTGGGCGGGGTGCTCGACGCGGGTACGCGGGAGCTGGCGGCGGCCGGGTTCGCGGCGCGCAGCGCGTTCCTCACCTCGCCGGTGTCCGGCGGGGGCAGCTGGCTGGCCCACGCCACGTTCTCGTCCGGTCTGTGGATCGACAACCAGCAGCGGGACCGCAACCTGGTCTCGAGCGACCGGCTCACCCTCCCCGGCGCCTTCGACCGGGCCGGCTGGGACACGGTCGCCGTGATGCCGGGGACCGAGGGCGTCTGGCCGGAGGCCCGCTTCTACGGCTTCGACACCCTCTACGACTCGGACAACCTCGGCTACCGCGGGCAGAAGTTCTCCTGGTCGCCGATGCCGGACCAGTACGCCCTCGCGGCCTTCCAGCGCGCCGCGTACGGCAGGCCCGATCGCGGACCGATGATGGCGGAGGTGGTCCTGACCTCCAGCCACGCGCCCTGGACGCCGGTACCCACGATGCGTCCCTGGGACGACGTCGACGACGGCCCGTCCTACGACGCGGCGATCGCGGCGGGCGAGCCGTCCAGCGAGGTGTTCGGGGACCCGGAGAAGGTCCGCGACGGCTACCGGGACTCGATCGGCTACTCGCTGTCCAGCGTGATCTCGTGGGTGCGCACCTACGGCCGGGACGACCTCGTCCTCGTCCTCCTCGGGGACCACCAACCGGCGTCGACGATCACCGGGGACGGGGCGAGCCGGGACGTGCCGGTGACGGTGCTCGCGAAGGACCCCGCGGTCCTGGACCGGATCGCCGAATGGGGCTGGGACGATGGCCTGCGGCCCGGCGCGGCGGCCCCGGTGTGGCGGATGGACACCTTCCGGGACCGGTTCCTCGGGGCGTTCGGGGGCTGACGGCCCGGCGACCGGGTGACCCGAGGGCCGGTCCCGGCCGGAGCGGGTGCCGGCGCGCCGGCGGCTTGCGGTAGACCTGCGCGATGCGGATCTACGCGGAACGACCCGGCAGGGCCGCCCGGCAGCTGCTGACGGACGCCCTGGCCCTCGCGTGGATCGTGGGCTGGGTCGTCGCGGGGGTCACCGTCCACGGCCTGCTGCTCGCCCTGCAGGGTCCGGGCCGGACGCTGGTGACCGCCGGTCAGGCCGTGGCCAGGACCTTCGACGACGCCGCGCGGACCGCGGGCGGGGTCCCGTTCGTCGGGGACGACCTCGCCCGCTCGCTGGGCTCGGGGACGGACGCGGGGGCGTCGCTGGCCGCGGCGGGCCAGAACCAGATCGACACGGTCGCCGCGCTGGCCGTCGGGACCGGGGTCGGCATCGCCGTCCTGGGCGCGCTGCCGGTGGTGCTGGTGTGGCTGCCGATGCGGATCCGCTACGCCCGGGCGGCGACCGCGGGTGCGGCCGCCCGGGAGACCGGGCCCGAGCTGCTCGCCCTGCGGGCGCTCACCAACCGGTCGGTCCGCCGGTTGCTGGCGGTGGACCCGGACCCGGTCGCGGCCTGGCGGGCCGAGGATCCGACGGCGTTGGCGGGACTGGCCGAGCTGGAGCTGCGGGCACTGGGCCTGCGTGGCCGGCCGGACCCCCTCGACCGTCCGTCCGGCTGACCGGGGACCGGGGCCGGGGGAGGACCGGGGCGGGAGAGGGCCGGGGCGGGGGACCGGATGTGGCCGGGACGGTCAGCCGGTCCGGCGGCGTCGGCAGGGGAGGGCGGCGCCTCCCGCGACGGCACGCGGGCTCCAGGCCAGCTGCCGCCAGAAGGCGAGGAGGGCGGCCACCGGGTCGGTGTCCGCGGGCGACACCCGCCCGGCCCGCACGTCCTCGATCAGCCGGTCGTCGGCCAGGACCGCCGGCGCGTCGCCGGACCACTCCACGTCGGGACGGCGCTCGGCGGGCCGGTACGCCACGCCGT
The DNA here is from genome assembly GCA_025869365.1 of Pseudonocardia sp. Taxonomy (GTDB): domain Bacteria; phylum Actinomycetota; class Actinomycetes; order Mycobacteriales; family Pseudonocardiaceae; genus Pseudonocardia. The sequence continues at coordinate 59,291 of JAOZVV010000016.1, read as the reverse complement.
CGCCCCGTGCACGCGTGGGCGGCCGGATCGGCACGACGTTCGCCGATCCGCTCGTCTCCGGCTCGGGCCGGGGCTCCACCATGTACACACCTGATCATCGCTGCGGGAGCGCCTTCCGTTCCGAGGCGACCAGGTGACGTACCGCACGATCGGGTGATCGATGCTCACGTGCGGTGAGGGGTTCAGGATCGCGTGACGGCGGGTATGTGACGGGCTGGACTGTGACGCGAGGTGAGCAACACCTACGCTCGGTCCCGGATGGTCCTTGCACGACGGACCGCAGAGACGACTCGTGAGGTGACCATTGTCCGTCGAGGCCGCCGGCCCCGCCACGCCCGCCAGCACCGACTCCGGTCCGGTGGACGACCGTCCGGTCGACGGCGAGACGGGGCCCAAACCGGTCCTGGGGGCCATCCGTAGCCGCTGGCAGCAGGGCCTGGTCTGGTCGTTCGTGGTCGGGCCCGGGCTCGCGCTGCTGGCCACCGTCCCGTTCGTGTGGGGCTGGGGGATCGGGTGGTGGGACATCGTGATCGCGGCGGTGTTCTACGTCGTCGGGATCCTGGGTGTGACCGTCGGCTACCACCGCCACTTCACCCACAGCTCGTTCAAGGCCAGGCCGTGGCTCCGCGTCGCGCTCGCGATCAGCGGTTCGATCGCGATCCAGGGTTCGGTGATGGCCTGGGTGGCGGACCACCGCCGCCACCACGCCTTCTCGGACAAGGACGGGGACCCGCACAGCCCATGGCGCTACGGCACGTCGCCGTGGGCCGTCGGCAAGGGTTTCCTCTGGGCGCACATCGGCTGGCTCTTCGAGCGGCGCAAGACGAACTGGGAGCGCTTCATCCCCGATCTGCTCGCGGACCGTGCGGTCAGCCGGGTCAGCAGGCTCTTCGGGGTCTGGGTGCTGATCAGCCTGGCGCTGCCGGCGATCCTCGGCGGCCTGCTGAGCTGGTCCTGGTGGGGGGTGCTGACCGGCTTCTTCTGGGGCGGGCTGGTCCGGATGGGCCTCTGCCATCACGTCACCTGGTCGATCAACTCGATCTGCCACATGGTCGGCCGGCGGCAGTTCCGTTCGCGGGACCGCTCCCGCAACTTCTGGCCGCTCGCGGTGCTCTCCATGGGGGAGTCCTGGCACAACCTGCACCACGCGGACCCCACCTGCGCCCGGCACGGCGTCCTCCCCGGCCAGATCGACATCTCGGCCCGGGTCATCTGGCTCTTCGAGAAGTTCGGCTGGGCGAGTGAGGTCCGCTGGCCCACCACGCGCCGGCTGGCCCGGCTGCGCACCGACTCCTGACCCCGCTCCGGCCGGCGGACGAAGAGGACGGGACACAGCTCGGTGAGCTGTGACACAATTGCTCACGAACGGGTTCACTCACGGGGAGCCGGGTAGACCAGGTACCTGTGCAGGGATCACCCTGTGGACTTGCCGCCGGTCGCTGGGGAGCGGGCAGGCGGTTGCGGGCCGGGACCGTGGTCTCGGGGGCCACGGCCCCGGCCATCGCTTCGTTCTCGTCCGGTGCTGCTCGATGCCGATCGTGGCCGCCCGTGCCGCTCGGCGCACCGGAGCGGACACCTGCGGATGCCTCCGGCGCGGAGGCTAACGTCCGGCCCGTCGCACCGAAGTGACGGATGTGGAGTTCGTGACCCTCGGCCGGACCGCCGGGGAGTCCGGTGCGGCCGCCGTCCGGGCCGCCGAGTTCGATCAGGCCGGCTTCCGGGCCGCTGTCCGGCCCGACGGGGACGGCGTCCTGCTGCGCCTGCACGGGGTGCTGGGCGCCGGGGCGGAGGACGAGGTCCTCTCGCTGCTCACGGAGCTGCTCACCGGTGCCGCCCGCGTGGTCGCGGACCTCACCGAGCTCAGCCCGGACGGGCTCGCCCACCTGCAGGTCTTCGCCGCCGCGCTGGACCGGGCCGGGGGATGGCCGGCGGCCGAGCTGGTGCTGGTGGTCCCGGACGGGCCGGCCCGGGAGGCGCTGGCCGCGTCCGGGGTGAGCGACCTCGTGGTCGTGGTGGACTCGCTGTCCCTCGCGAGGATCCGGGGAGGACACCGGCCGCGGCTCGTCCGCGCCGCATGGGACTTCGACCCGGACCCCCGGATCCTCGCCACCGCGCGGGAGCTGATCCGTTCCCGGCTCGCGCTCTGGCAGGCCCCGGTGGACCCGGACGACCTGGTGCTCGCCGCCACCGAACTGCTCGCGAACGTCGTCGACCACGCCGGGACCCCGCTTCGGCTGGGCCTCGCGTTCGACGGCCGGGCGGTCCGGCTCGAGGTCCGGGACGGCTCGCCCCGCCCGCCCACGCTCCGCCCCTTCGACCCGGGGGCGGCCCGCGGCCGCGGGCTGCAGATGGTGCAGGCGGTCACGGACGAATGGGACTGGTCCGAGGGAGGCTGGTCCGAAGGGGCCTGGTCCGTCGGGGCGTGGTCCGTCGGGGGCTGGGCAGGCCAGGGGACCGACCGGGGTCCGAGGTCCCCGGGTGGGGAGGGCAAGACCGTCTGGGCCCGGGTCCGGGCCTCGGCGTGACCCCGGCCGGATCGCGGCCGGGGAGGACGTCAGTAGTGGATGACGTCCGGGGTCCCGCCCCCGGCCGCGATCGACTCGCCGTTGATCGAGACGCTGCGCGGTGAGGCCAGGAACGCGATCACGTCGGCGACCTCCTGGGCGGTGATCAGCCGTCCGACGGTGGTGGTCGCCGCGAACCGCGCCTCCGCCTCGGCCTCGGAGATCCCCTGCGCCCCGGCGCTGCGCGCGATCATCCCGGGCGTGCGTTCGGTGACCGTGAAGCCCGGGTGGACGACGGAGACGTTGACGCCGTGCGGCCCGAGCTCCTGGGCCAGCGCGGCTCCCATCGCGGCGACCGCGACGTTGCGCATCGCACCGACGAGCTGCGAGGACCTCCGTGCGTTCAGCCCGCTGACGTGCACGATCCGGCCCCAGCCCTGGGCGGTCATGTGCGGGGCGACGGCGCGGGCACAGCGCAGGTAGCCCAGCACCTTCACCTCGATCTGCTCGCGGACGGCGTCGTCCGTGGTACCCGCGAGATCGGCCGCGGAGCCCGCGCTCGCCGGGCTCGCGGCGGAGTTGACCAGCACGTCCACGCCGCCGAGCTCCGCCACCGCGGCGTCGACCATCGCGCGGACGGAGGCGTCGTCCGAGGTGTCCGCGACCAGGGGGAGCACCCGCCCGCCGTGGGCCCGGAGCTTCTCCGCGGCCTCGGTGAGGGAGCCCTGGTTGCGGGACACGATCACGACGTCGGCGCCCTCGGCGGCCAGGGTGTCCGCGACGGCGAAGCCGATCCCGCGGCTCCCGCCGGTGACGATCGCCCGCTTGCCCTTCAGCTGAAGATCCATGCGCCCACTCTGCCCCCGACAGGACGCCTGCGGCGAGGGGCCCCGAGCTGTCGCGGCACCGGTCCCGGGCGTCCGCGGTGAACTAGTTTCTGGATGTATCACCTCTCCGGGAGCTAGGGTGCGCCCATGGCGGCCAAGTCGACGCGCGACGAGCAGGACCGGGGCCGGCCCGACGCGGCAGCGGATCTCGACTTCTGGTCCTTCGTGGCACTCGCCAACCGGCGCCTCGCCGAGGAGTACGGGTTCCGCCACCAGCTGGCGACCGAGGTCCTGCTCACCCTGAACCGGGCCTCGGACCTGGTCACCTACGACCTCGAGGCCGCGGTGCACCGCCCGCGCGGGCGCTCGTGGTCCGCGTTCCGGCTGATGTTCGTCGTCTGGCTGGCCGGGCCGCTGGAGCCCAGGAACGCGGCCAGGTTGACCGGGATGAGCCGCGCCGCGGTGTCCAACCTGGGCAAGTCGCTCGTCGCGGACGGCCTGCTGGACCGGACCCCGGACGAGCGCGACGGCCGGTCCGTGCAGCTGTCGCTGACCGGGGCGGGGCACGCCGAGATGGTCTCCGTCTTCCGCGAGCACAACGAGCGGGAGTTCGGCTGGGCGGGCGCGCTCACCGAGGCCGAGCAGCGGATCCTCGTACTGCTCCTGGACAAGCTGATCACCGGCCACGACGGGTTCGACGCCCGCGGCCGCCGGTAGCCCTTCCGCTCTCCCGACGACGGGGCTAGTCTGAGCCGAAAATAGTAAACGTATGAATCAGTTGATGCTCGGCTGGCGATGCCCGTCCGGTGCCGCCGGATCCGCGAGGAGGCGACCATGGCGTACTACCGCAGTGCGGGCAGCATCCCGCCCAAGCGGCACACCCAGCACCGCACGCCGACCGGCGGGCTCTACTACGAGGAGCTGATGGGCGAGGAGGGCTTCTCGTCGGACTCCTCGCTGCTCTACCACCGCGGGGTGCCGTCGGCGATCGTCGACGCGACGGCGTGGGAGCTCCCGGACCTCGGCCTCACCGAGAACCGGCCGCTGCTGCCCCGGCACCTGCGGCTGCACAGCCTGTTCCCGGGGGAGGAGTGGAAGCGCGCGGACGCCGTGACCGGGCGCCGGCTCGTCCTGGGCAACGCGGACGTGCGGATCTCCTACGTCGCCGCCGGGGAGGCCTCGCCCCTGTACCGCAACGCGACCGGTGACGAGTGCGTCTACGTGGAGTCCGGCTCGGCGCGGGTGGAGACGATGTTCGGCGCGCTCCAGGCGGTGCAGGGGGACTACGTCCTGCTGCCCCGGTCGACGACGCACCGCTGGGTCCCGACGGGTCCGGACCCGCTGCGGGCCTACGTGATCGAGGCGAACTCGCACATCGCGCCGCCGAAGCGCTACCTCTCGCGCTTCGGGCAGCTGCTGGAGCACGCGCCCTACTGCGAGCGGGACCTCACCGGCCCGGCCGAGCCGCTGCTCGTCGACGGGACGGACGTCGAGGTGCTGGTGAAGCACCGCGGCTCCCGCGGGGTGGTCGGCACGCGCTACGTCTACCCGACGCACCCGTTCGACGTCGTGGGCTGGGACGGCTGCCTCTACCCGTACACGTTCAACATCTCCGACTTCGAGCCGATCACCGGCCGGGTGCACCAGCCCCCGCCCGTGCACCAGGTGTTCGAGGGCGACAACTTCGTGATCTGCAACTTCGTGCCCCGCAAGGTGGACTACCACCCGCTGTCGATCCCCGTGCCCTACTACCACTCCAATGTGGACTCGGACGAGGTGATGTTCTACTGCGGCGGGAACTACGAGGCGCGCAAGGGGTCCGGCATCGAGCAGGGCTCGATCAGCCTGCACCCGGGCGGGCACAGCCACGGCCCGCAGCCGGCCGCCGTCGAGCGGTCGATCGGCGCGGAGTCCTTCGACGAGCTGGCCGTCATGGTGGACACCTTCCGCCCCCTGGAGCTGGGCGAGGGCGGCCTCGCGAGCGAGGACCCCGCGTACGCCTGGACCTGGTCCGGCCGGGGCCCCACCGCGTGACCCCCGCCGATCCCCCGCGAGTCGCGGTATTCCCGTCACCGAGTCGCGGTATCCCCGACGCCCTCCCGGCGTTCGCCCCGGGCCTGCTCGACGACGCCGGGCCGCCGGTGCTCCCGGCCTCGGTGCTGGGGGAGCTGGGGGCGACGCGGCACCGACCGGCACCGCGAGGAGCCCACGCGTGACCGCGATCGACATCCCGTCCGGCTCGCCCTTCGGGACGGACAACCTGCCGTACGGGGTGTTCTCGGTGGGTGGGGACGCCCCTCGCGTCGGGGTGCGGGTGGGCGGGTCCGTCGTGGACCTCGCCGCCGCGCTGGGTGAGGACGTGTTCGCCGCGCCCACCCTGAACCCGTTCATGGCGCAGGGGTTCGAGCGCTGGGTCGCGGTCCGCGAGCGGATCACCGAGCTCGTCGCCGGGGACGTGCCGGACCCCGCGGTGCACGCGGTCCGGGACGTGGAGCTGCACCTGCCGTTCGCCGTCGCGGACTACGTCGACTTCTACGCCTCGGAGCACCACGCGTCGAACGTCGGGCGGCTGTTCCGCCCGGATGCCGAACCGTTGCTCCCGAACTGGAAGCACCTGCCCGTCGGCTACCACGGCCGGGCCGGCACGGTGGTCGTCTCCGGCACCGACGTCGTGCGGCCGAGCGGGCAGCGCAAGGCGCCCACCGAGGCGGCCCCGTCGTTCGGGCCGAGCGTGCGGCTGGACATCGAGGCCGAGCTGGGCTTCGTCGTCGGGACCGGGACGCCGAGGAACTCCCCGATCCCGGTCGACGACTTCGCCCGGCACGTGTTCGGCGTGGTGCTGCTCAACGACTGGTCCGCCCGGGACATCCAGGCCTGGGAGTACGTGCCGCTGGGGCCGAACCTGGGCAAGAGCTTCGCGACGTCCGTCTCGGCGTGGGTCGTGCCGATCCTCGCGCTGGACGCCGCCCGGGTCCCGCTGCCCGGCCAGACGGACCCGCAGCCGCTGCCGTACCTGCGGGAGAGCAGCTCCTGGGGGCTCGACGTCGAGCTCGTCGTCGAGTGGAACGGCGAGGAGGTCTCCCGCCCGCCCTACCGCGGGATGTACTGGTCACCCGCGCAGATGCTCGCCCACATGACGGTCAACGGGGCGTCGTCGCGCACCGGGGACCTGTACGGCTCGGGCACGATCTCCGGTCCGGAGAGGCACCAGCGCGGCGCGTTCCTGGAGCTGACCTGGGGCGGGAGGGAGCCGGTCACGGTGCGGGGCGAGGAGCGCAGCTTCCTGCTCGACGGGGACGAGGTCGTCCTCACCGCGACGGCCCCCGGCGCCGGCGGCGGCCGGATCGGCTTCGGCGAGGTCCGCGGGCGGGTCCTGCCCGCCTGAGCGGCGCGGGGTCAGCCGGGCAGGAGGCCGCGGACGAGCTCGGCCTGGCCGAGGTGCCTCGCGTCGTCGTCGATCACGCTGACCAGCCGGACGCCGAGGGTCACCGGGGGGTCCCACCGCTCGTCGACGACGCGGTCCAGGTCGTCCTCCGTCAGCTCGCCGAGGAGCGCGACCGTGCGTTCCGCGACGGCGGCGTGGTACCCGGCGAGCAGCCCCGCGTCCGCCCGCACCGCGGCGACCTGCACGGGGCCGTGGCCATAGCCGGTGTCACCGGTGGGCAGGTCCAGCCCGAACCGCTCCGCCCACCCGCCGGACGTCCAGACCTGGTCCCCGCCGAACGCGTCGGCGACGTGGTCGTCCTGGACCCGGGTCAGGTGCCAGACCAGCCACGCGATCGGGTTCGCCTCGCCGTCGACGCGCAGCGCGAGCTGGGTCTCGTCCAGGCCGTCGACCACGGCGGGGACACCCTCGGCGACACGTCCGAAGGACTCGATCAGCAGGGCTGCGACGTTCACGGGGTCCTCCGGGATCGCACTCGTCGAGGGTCGGCCACGGCAGCGACGCTACGCAGGCCGGATGATCTCCGCACGCCAGGCCGACTTCTCGTACGCTGCCCGCCATGGCGCGCTACTACGACGTCCACCCGGATGATCCCCAACGACGGACGATCGGCCAGGTGGTCTCCCTCATCAGGGAGGGCGGGCTGATCGCCTACCCCACGGACTCCTGCTTCGCGCTGGGCTGCGCCCTGGGGAACAGGGAGGGCCTCGAGCGGATCCGCGCGATCCGCCAGCTCGACGACAAGCACCACTTCACCCTCGTCTGCCGGGACTTCAGCCAGCTCGGCCAGTTCGTCCAGGTGGGCAACGCGGTCTTCCGGTCGGTCAAGGCGTCGACCCCCGGCAGCTACACCTTCATCCTGCCGGCCACCAAGGAGGTGCCCCGGCGGCTGCTGCACCCCAAGAAGAAGACGGTCGGCGTGCGGATCCCGGACCACCCGGTCGTCCAGGCGCTGCTCGACGAGCTGGGCGAGCCGCTGCTGTCCTCCACCCTGCTGCTGCCGGGGGAGGAGGTGCCGTTGACCCAGGGTTGGGACATCAAGGAACGCCTGGACAACGCCGTCGACGCGGTCCTGGACTCCGGGGAGTGCGGCGTCGAGCCCACCACCGTCGTCGACCTGTCCGGGCCGGAGCCCGAGATCCTCCGCAAGGGGGCCGGGGACCCGTCCCGCTTCCAGTGACGGGGGAACCGCCGGCCGGGTCGAGACGCCGGGGACGGACCCCTGGACGTCCGGGCAGGGGTCCCCTAGATTCCGTGCGGGCGAACCCGCCGCAGCGTCGCGGTCGGGTCGCCTGTCCCCCCTCCCGAACCCGGCCGCCGGATCCCGCGCGGCCGATCCCCGGCGTTCGCGCACGTCCCACCGGTGCGTCGGCTGCGCCGGGCGGAGAGTCGATCAGCTCCCGGCGTGTCGGCTTGCCAGGCGGCCGTCCGACCCCACCGGGGCGACCGGCCACCGCAGACAGGGAGGCGCCGGGCCCCCTCCGCCGGTAATCTCGGCTCCCGACAGGCTCCGGGCCGCACGCTCCCCACGACGGACCCCGGGCTCGCCGCCGTTCGCGCCGGGTCCGATGTGGTGGGCTCGCGAAGGATCAGCGGGTGACGCAGCACGCGTCGCCGTGCGGCCGCGGAGGAGAAACAGGTCGTCGTTGCGGAGGAAGTGTGGAGCGAGACACCCCGTCCGGCTCCTGGCTGGGCGAGCCGGCCGGCGCGTGGCACGGACGCCCCACCGACGCCGGCGCCGCACTCCCGGACGGTGTCCTGCAGGCGCTCGCCCGGCGCATGTGCGCCCAGGGTGAGCGCACCCTGATCCTCGCCGAGCGCCTGCGCGCCGGGGAACAGCGACCCGGGGCCCTGGCGGATGCCGGGGAGATCGCCTTCGCGGCCCGGCGCACCCTGCGGGACGGGGAGAACCTGCTGGTCCTCAGCGGTGGCCGCCCCGAGCGCCCCACGCCGGTGTCCGGGGACATCGCCCACGTCCTCGCCGGGGCCGTCGCCGGAGCGTCGGACCCGTCGGCCGTCTCCGTCGCCGCCGCGCCGTCCGCCTCGTTCGTGCCGGGCGTCGCCGTCACGGCCACCCAGATCATCACCGAGCTCCTCACCTACGCGGCGAAGACCACGGCGCCCGGCACCCGGGTGGACGTCGTCGGCCGCTGGGCCGGGGACGGCGGGGTCACCGTCGAGCTCCGGGCCAAGGGTGCCGGCCTGCCCTGGTACGAGGCCGAGGAGCGCGAACGCGAGCTCGCCGGCACCCCGGCCGAGGCCGTCCCGGCCCCGCGGATCGGGTTGTTCCTCGCCGCCCGGCTGGCCCGGCACTGCGGGGCCCGCGTCGAGCTGCAGGTACCGGCCGGGGCGTCGCTGCCGCCCGGGACGGGGCTCGTCGCGCTGGTGCGGTTCCCGCGGGAGGCCGTGGAGTCCTCCGCCGCGGACCCCGCGCCCGTCTACCCGTCCGCGTGGGAGTCCGCCGCCCTGCCCGCGAACGGCGCGCCGACGCGGTCCGCGCCCGTCTCCGCCGAGTCGGTCCCCGCCGACCTGGTCTCCTCCGGTCGCGTCCCCGCCGGCACCGGCGGACGGCGCGGGTCGTCCGCGGTCGTCCTCGGGACGGCCAGCTCGGCGGAGGAGCTCTTCGGGTCGTTCGACGTCGGGGGCTCCGGCAGCGGGGACGTCGCCGGCACCCCGATCTTCGCGGAGGTCGCGTCGGCCTGGTTCCGCACCGGGGACGACCTGCCCGCGGTGAACGGCCACGACGGGACGGGCCTCGCGGACTCCTGGCTGGACGGCGGCCCCGGTCCGGGTACCGGCAACGGGGCGCCGCGGAACTGGGTCAGCGGTGGCGACGAGGGCTGGCGGCTGGCCACCGAGCGGGCCGCCCGCGCCGAGGAGGAGGAGCTGCCGCTCACCTCCAGCGGGCTGCCCCAGCGCCGGCCCGGCCGGCAGATGGTCCCGCCGCCGTTGCGGGAGATGTCGAGCAGGCCGGTCGTCTCCACCGAGCGCGAGCCGGAACAGGTCCGCCGCAGGCTGGCGACCTATCAGCGCGGGCTCGAGGCCGGCCGGCACCGCGCGGACGACGCCGGGGGCGAGGACGGTGCCGGTTCGCCCGCCGGCTCGGCCGTCAACGGGACGAACGGCCGTTCCTCCGGGTCCGGGACCGCGGTCGAGGACCCCGCGGTGGGCGGCGTCGGCGGCACGGGTGTGTGGGACGAGGAGCGGGAGACCGCCGGGGGCTGGGGATCCACCCGGAGCCCGGAGCAGGACACCTGGCGCAGCGAGCCGTGGCTCGAACGGGACGACGACCCGTGGGGCCGCCACGACTGAGGTCCCGGCCACGGCTCTCCCGTGCGACGGCGCGGCGGACGGGGCATCCTGCAGGGACATCCCTACTCGCGGGCGGGTGAGCACCCTGGACCTCAACAGCGACCTCGGCGAATCCTTCGGCCGCTGGGAACTCGGCGACGACGAGGCGATGCTCGGGCTGGTGACCAGCGCGAACGTGGCCTGTGGATTCCATTCGGGGGACCCGTCGACCCTGCGCCGCACCTGCGCGGGCGCCGCGGCCAAAGGGGTCGTGGTCGGGGCCCAGGTCGCCTACGCGGACCTCGTGGGCTTCGGCCGCCGGTTCATCGACGTCCCGCCCGCGGACCTGGCGGACGACGTCGTGTACCAGCTCGGCGCGCTCGCGGCGATGTGCCGGGTGACCGGGACCTCCGTGCGCTACGTCAAGCCGCACGGCGCGCTGTACAACGCGACCGTGCACCACGAGGAACAGGCGGCGGCGGTCGTCGCGGCGGTCCGGGACTACGACCCGGCCCTGCCGATCCTGGGCCTGCCGGGGTCCGCGCTGCTGCGGGCCGCGGAGCGGGCGGGCCTGCGCGCGGTGCCGGAGTTCTTCGTCGACCGCGGGTACACCCCGGAGGGTGTGCTGGTCTCCCGGCGCGAGCCGGGCGCCCTGCTGCACGACGCGGAGGAGGTCACCGCCCGCCTCCTGCGCCTGCTGGAGGAGGGTGTGGTCCGCGCCGTCGACGGGACGGACGTGCCGGTGCGTGCGGAGTCCGCGTGCGTGCACGGGGACTCGCCCGGCGCCGTCGCGATGGCCACGGCGGTGCGCGCCGGGCTCGACCGCGCCGGCGTGTCACTGCGGCCCTTCGCATGATCACCCCCACCCTGCTCCCGTACGGGGACGCGGGGCTGTTGCTGGAGGTCGCGGACACCGCCGAGGTCGTGGTGCTCGCGGACGCGTGCCGGGCCGCGGACCTGCCGGGAGTGCTCGACGTCGTCCCTGCGGCACGGACCGTGCTGCTCGTCCTGGTCCCCGGGACCGATCTCGGGTCCGTCCGCCGGGCCGTGGCCGGGCTGGAGGTGCGGACCGGCCCTGCGGGCGCGGCGCCGGCGGGCAGCGTCGAGATCCCCGTCGTCTACGACGGGGAGGACATCGCGGAGGTCGCCCGGCTCACTGGGCTCTCGGAGCCCGAGGTGGTCGCCGCCCACACCGGGCGGCCCTGGCGGGTGGCGTTCGGCGGGTTCGCACCGGGGTTCGCCTACCTGACCGGCGGGGACCCGCGGCTCGCCGTGGCCCGCCGGGCCGAGGCCCGGACCAGCGTCCCGGCCGGATCGGTCGGCCTCGCGGGGGAGTTCAGCGGGGTGTACCCCCGCTCGTCCCCCGGTGGCTGGCAGCTGATCGGCCGCACGGACGCGGTGCTCTGGGACCTGGCCCGGGACCCGCCCGCGCTGCTCACACCGGGCGCGGAGGTGCGGTTCGTCGTGGAGGGGAGGTGAGAGCGCTCGAGGTGCTCTCCACCGGGCCGCAGGCCCTGGTGCAGGACCTCGGCCGGCCCGGGCACGCCGCGTCCGGGGTCGGGCGCTCGGGCGCCGCGGACCGGGCGGCGCTGTGGCTGGGCAACCGGCTCGTCGCGAATCCCGAGGGGGCCGCCGGGATCGAGATCGTCCTGGGCGGGTTCGCGGTGCGCGCCGCCGCCCTGCTCACGGTCGCCCTCACCGGCGCCGCCGCCCCGGCGACGGTCGACGGCAGGCCGGTCGGGCACCACGCGGTGATCCTCCTGCGCCGCGGGCAGGAGCTCCGGCTGGGGACACCGCCCGCCGGGCTGCGGACCTACCTGGCCGTCCGGGGCGGGATCGAGGTCCCGCCGGTGCTCGGCTCGCGGAGCACGGACGTCCTGTCCGGCATCGGCCCGGCGCCGCTGGCGAAGGGCGACGAGCTGCCGGTGGGGCCCGAGCCCGAGGCGTTCCCGCTGGTCGACGTGGCGCCGGTCGCGCCGCCGCCGGCCGGCGCCGTCACGCTCCGGGTGGTGGCCGGGCCGCGGGACGAGCACGCGGCGGACCCGCGCGGCCTCGCCGGGGTGGCGTGGACCGCGTCGTCGCGGACGGACCGGGTGGGGATGCGTCTCGAGGGCGGGACGCTGGCCGTCCCGGACGGGGCGGGGTCGCTGCCGAGCGAGGGCATCGGCCGGGGCGCGGTGCAGCTGCCGCCGGGCGGCGCGCCCGTCGTCTTCCTCGCGGACCATCCGGTGACCGGCGGGTACCCGGTGATCGCCGTCGTGCTCGACGCGGACACGGACCGCGCGGCGCAGGTCCGGCCCGGCCAGCCCGTCCGCTTCCGCTACGTGGGCGGAGTCTCCTGAACCCGCCTGCCCTGAACCCGCCTGCCCTGAACCCGCCTGCCCCGACCCCGGGTGACCTGCCCGCCCGGGGCGCGCGGTACCGGGTGGATCCGTGAGGGGCGCGAGCCGGATTCGTCCGAGCTGAGAGGCGCTCAGCGGGTCCGGGCCTACCGTGGCGGACGAGCCCGCCGCGGGGTGTGGGCCGGACGACGCGAGGAGCCCGCGCATGACGAGCACCGCCACGACCGAACCGCTGGACCTCGGCGAGGACTTCCTCACCGATCCGCACGCCCTCTACCGGATCCTGCGGCAGGAGAAGCCGGTCGCCCGCGCGGTGACGCCGCTGGGCCTGCGCGTCTGGCTGGTCACCCGCTACGAGGACGCCCGCGAGGCGCTGAACGACGCGCGCCTGTCCAAGGACGGCTCGCGGTTCCTCTCGCTGCTGGAGCGCCACTCCGTCGCCCCCGAGCAGCGCGCGCAGTTCGCGGACTCCCTGGCCGGGCACATGCTCAACACGGACCCGCCCGACCACACCCGGCTGCGCAAGCTCGTCAGCCGGGCGTTCACCGTCCGGGCGATCAGCCGGATGCGCCCGCGGATCCAGGCGATCGCGGACGCGCTGGCGGACGACGTCGAGGCGCGCGCGGCGGCCGGCGACGGGACCGTCGACCTGCTGGACACCTACGCGTTCCCGCTGCCGATGACCGTGATCTGCGAGCTGCTCGGGGTGCCGGACGGGGAGCGGGACGCGTTCCGGGAGTGGTCGAACACCCTGCTCTCGGCCGGGTCCGCGGAGGCGCGGGGCGCGGCCGCGGCGGCGATGGCGGAGTTCCTCGGCCGGCTCGTCGCGGACAAGGCGGCGAACCCGGGGGAGGACATGCTCTCGGCGATCGTGCAGGCGTCGGAGGACGCGGACCGGCTGTCGCCGCGGGAGGCGACGTCGATGGCGTTCCTGCTGCTCGTCGCGGGGCACGAGACGACGGTGAACCTGATCGGGAACGGCGTCCTCGCCCTGCTCACCCATCCGGACCAGCTCGCCGAGCTGCGCGCGGACATGTCGCTGACCCCGGCCGCCGTCGAGGAGTTCCTGCGCTTCGACGGCCCGGTGAACCTCGCGACCCTGCGGCACACCACCGAGCCGGTGACGATCGCCGGCACCCAGATCCCCGCCGGTGAGGTCGTGATGGTGGCCCTGAGCGCGGCGAACCGGGACGCCGGGCGCTACCCGGAGCCGGACACGCTGGACCTGCACCGAGACACCGGCCAGCACGTCGCCTTCGGCTACGGGATCCATCACTGCCTGGGCGCGCCGCTGGCCCGGCTGGAGGGCGAGATCGCCTTCCGCACCCTCCTGGACCGCTTCCCGGACCTGGCCCTGGCGGCCGAGCCGCAGACCCTGGGCTGGCGGAGCAGCACGCTCATCCGGGGCCTCACGAGCCTGCCGGTGCGCGTGCGGCCCTGAGCCTCGGCCCGTCAGGCTCCCGTGAGGAGCTCCTCCGGCACGGTGACGTGCTTCGCCCGGACGTACTCGCACACGGACTTCCCCATCTGGTCCACCCGCAGGTTCGACGAGCCGCCCGTCCCGAGCAGGCCCTTCAGCACCACGTGCACCGCCCGCAGGTGCGGGAACTCGTGCCGGGTGATCTCGCAGCCCTTCGCCTCCGGGATCAGCGCGCGGATCCCCTCGGTGGACAGGGTCGTGCGCAGCCACTCCCAGGCCCCGGGGTCCGGCACCCAGATCCCGATGTTGGAGTTCCCGCCCTTGTCCCCGCTGCGGGCGTAGGCGAGTGTCCCGAGCGGGACCTGCCTCCCACCCACCGACGGCGGCGCCGGCGGCTCGGGCTGGACCGGCTGCGGCTCGGCGGACGTGGACGACGGCACCGGGGCCTCCAGCACCGTCCCGTCCTCCAGCACGGCCCGGTGCGGCACGAGCTCGGCCGGCAGCAGCGCGGGCCAGTAGTCGATCCGCGCCCACGGTTCGCTCACCCGCTGCGCGTGCCCGTCGTGGAAGAAGCCCGGGAAGCCCTGCAGGTAGAGGCTGCCCACCGCGGCGGGGAAGCGGCGCAGCGGCTCGGGATCGCGCGCGGTGGCCATCACCCGGATCCCGACCGTCGCCTCGGACTGGGAGGCAGGGTTCTCCGCGGCCACCCCGAGGGCCGTCACGTCCAGCTCGTCGACGTGGCCCTCGAGCTGGGCGCGCAGCTGGTCCCGCAGCAGCGCTGCCTTCTCGGTGACGTTCGGGGCGGTGCAGAACAGCATCTGCGAGATCTCGTAGCCGATCCGCGCGAACACCGCGATCTTGGCCGTCGGCGGGGGAGCGGAGCCCGTCACCGGCGCGATCGCGACCCGGTCCTTCCCGACCTGGGTGAGGGTCACGGTGTCCAGGTGCACCGTCGCGTCCGGGTTGAGGTAGCGCGGACCCTGGATCTCGTAGACGAGCTGGGCGGTGACGGTGTCCACGGTGACCATGCCGCCGTCGCGGGCGTGCTTGGTGATCACGCTGCTGCCGTCCGCGGCGACCTCCGCGATCGGGAAGCCGCACTTCACCATGCCCGGCACGGTGAGGAAGCCGGAGAAGTTGCCGCCGGTGGCGTGGGCGCCGCACTCGATGATGTGGCCCGCGGTGACGGCGCCGGCGAGCGGGCCGAAGTCGTCCGGGGTCCAGCCGTGCCACCACGCCGCGGGTCCCGCGGTGAGCGAGGCGTCCGTGACCCGCCCGGTGACGACGATGTCCGCACCGGCCTTCAGCGCCTCGGCGATGCCGAACCCGCCGAGGTAGGCGTTGGCCGCGATCGGATCCACGCCCCAGTCCTTGAGCGGGGCGCCCGTGTCCAGGTGCTCCATGCCGTGGCCCTCGGCGTGGTAGGTCGCGAGCTCGTCGAGGACGTTGTCCCCCTCGACGTGCGCCACCGTGAGCGACACCCCGGCCTCGGCGATCATCGCCCGCAGCGCCGTGGCCAGGCCGGCCGGGTTGAACCCGCCCGCGTTGCTCACGATCTTGATGCCGCGTTCGGCGATCGTCGCGAGGTGGGGCCGGAGCTGGTCGAGGAAGTAGCTGACGTACCCGCCCGCGGCGTGCCGCCGTGCGCCCGCGGCCAGCGCGGCGAGGGTGACCTCGGCCAGGTAGTCGCCCATCAGGACGTCCACCGGATCGCCGGCGAGGGCCTCGTCGATCGCCGTGTACCGGTCGCCCAGATATCCCGAGAAGTTGCCGATCCGCACCGCGCGCATGCCCTGACCGTAGTTCCTGAACGGACGATCGAACAGCTACCTGGTGAGGAAGCCGTCCGGCGCGGTCGTCAGGTGGGCGCCGCCGGCATGGGCGGTGGCGGCGGGCTTGCCGTCCACGCCGACCGCCTGCCAGGTCCCGCCCACCCCCTCGCCCCTGACGTCGCCGGGTGCGCTGTCCTTGGCGAAGCGGTACAGCGGCCAGCCGCCGAGGGTGAGCTGCTGGCTGCCGTCCGGGCGGCCGACCGTGCCCACCAGGTTCGCCGGGACGCCCTGCAGGGCCGGGACGCCGTCGCCGAGGACCGGGGGCCACGCCGTGGCGCAGGCCCCGGTGCAGGTGGCCGCCGACGGGTTCGCCGTGTCCTTCGCGTAGCGGTAGAGGGTGAAGCCGTCGCTGGTCGCGACGGTGCCCACGGAGGTGATCGCGGCGCCGAGCCCGCCGGTCGGGTCGACGGTCAGCGCGCCCGCCGCGGAGGCTCCGCCGGCCGGCAGCGCGTCCTTGGCGTCGACGTAGCCGCCGGTGCCGCACGCGGTCGCCAGCAGCAGCGCACCGACGGCGAAGCCGGTGCCGAGCAGCCGGGCCGAGCGGGGACCGCGACGGGTGGTCGGGCGCGTGCCACCGGGGGTGGGGCGGAGCGCGCGGGAAGGGTCCGGACGGTCGTCCGGCGGGTTCGAGCTGGTCATCGTGGTGTCCTTGTCGCTGGGGAGCGACCCCGGCACAGGCTGGGGATCCTGCGTCGAGGGTGGGAATCGGGGCCCGCGACCTGCGGCGGGGGGCGTTGCGCTCGCCGCGGGCCCCGACGCAGAACCGTAGGAAGATCGCGGGCCCGCGTTGCGAAGCTGAGGGCCCCACACGCTGCGTGACCGGTCGTGCGCGCCGAGCGGTGCGCCCTACGTCCGACCGCCGCGAACTCTGCTCCGAATGCCATGCGGTCTTTCAGGATCGCGCGCAGGTACCGTCCGGATCGGCGGTCCGACCGTCCGGCTCCCACGCCCGCAGCCGCAGCCCGCTGGTGAACCGCCGCTCCTCGCCGCTGAGCGGGTCGGTGAACTCCAGTGTGCGGGCCAGGAGCTGCAACGGGCTGCGGTAGTCGTCCAACGGGGTGTCCCGCAGATCCGGGTAGAGGTCGTCGCCGAGGATCGGGATGCCCAGCGAGCACAGGTGCAGCCGCAGCTGGTGGGTGCGCCCGGTCAGCGGGTGCAACAGGTAACGGCCGAGCCCGCCCGCGTGGTCGACGAGCTCGACGCGCGTCACGGCGTTGACCTCGCCGGGCAGCTCCTGCGCCCGGATCACGCCGCGCTCCTTCACGATCCGGCTGCGCACGGTGCGGGGCAGCTCAAGCTCCGGGCGGTACGGCGCGACGGCCTCGTAGGTCTTGCGGACGAGCCGGTCCCGGAACAGCGTCTGGTAGCGGCCCCGCAGCTCGGGGGTGATCACGAACAGCACGAGTCCGGCCGTCACCCGGTCCAGCCGGTGCGCGGGGCTCAGCGTCGGCAGCCCCAGATCGCGCCGCAGCCGCACCAGCGCCGTCTCCACGACGTGGCGCCCGCGCGGGATCGTCGCGAGGAAATGCGGCTTGTCCACGACGAGCAGGTGCTCGTCCCGGTGCACGATCCCGATCTCGAACGGCACGGGCGCCTCGACGGGCAGGTCCCGGTGGAACCAGAGGAACGAGCGAGGCACGAACGGGGCGTCGACGGCGAGCGGCCCGGTGAGGTCCACGATCCGTTCCTCGCGGAGCATCTCGTCGATCCGGGCGGGATCCACCCGCGGCAGCCGCTCGACGAGGTGCTCGCGCATGGTGGCCCACGGGCCGTCGTCGGGGGTCCGCAGCCGGACCGGGTCCAGCCCGTGCCGCTGCGGCAGGGGCGAGCGGAGCTTGCGCCTCATCGCCGCCCAGCGTACGGGTTCGCGACGAACGGTCCGTACGGTGCTCCCGCCGGAGTTCGCGCTGGTCAGGGTCCCACGAGCCGGCTGTGGGGCTCCGCCACGAGATGCACCCGGACGCGGAGTCGGTAATCTCGGGCGGAGCGAGCGAGGTGCGCCGGGACGGCGGACGCATCCGGACCGGAAGGGCACCGTTGGTCATCTCGAGCAAGGACGCGGACATCGGACGTGCCGGGGCGGACCTCGGCGGTGGGGTCGTCGACGCCCCGTCCGCCGTGCCGTCCGCCCCAGCCGCACCGGAGCGGGACCGCTCCCTGGCCGGGCGCCTGCTCGACGGCTCGGCCACCGGGATGCTCGCGCGCGACCCGGGCGGGATCGTCCGCTCGGCGAACGAGGCCGCCCTGCGGATGCTCCCCGGGGTGCGGGTGGGCGAGCTCCTCCCGCCCGAGCTCGCGGCCCTGGCGGCCGGGCCCCGGGACCCCGAGCTGACCCTCGGCGGGCGCCGGCTCACCGCCCGCCGCCAGGAGCTGGCCGACGGGTGGCTCGCCTGGCACGTCACGGACGTCACCGACGCCCACCAGCGCCTGGACACCCTCCTGGCCGAACGGGCCCGCTCGCGCTTCCTCGCCGCCGCCAGCCGCCGGCTCGGCCTGTCCCTGCACCCGGGGCGCACGGCCAAGGCGGTCGTCGAGCTCGCGTCCGAGCGGCTCGCGGACGGGGCGGTCGTCGTCCTGCCCGGCCGGGCAGGGGAGTCCGAGTGGTTCGCCTGCGCCCGGGAGGCGCGTCCGTGGACCGGGTCCGCGGATCTCGCCGCGATGCCGCAGGAGCTGCGGGACGCGCTCGCCGGCGCCGCCACCGGATCGCGGCCGATGCTGGCCGAGGACCTCGCGGGGCAGCCGTGGGCGGCGCGGCTGGGCTCCGCCGCCGCCGCGGCGATCGTCACGCTGCCCGGGAACGGGCACCCCGCCGGGGCGCTGGTCCTGCTGCGCCGCGAGGTCGACGAGGTCATGGCGGACGTCGTCGACACGGCCCTGACCGAGGAGTTCTCCCAGCGCGCCGGGCTCGCCCTGGCGGCCGCCGCGCTCTACGCCGCGCAGGCGGGCACGGCCGCGGTCCTCAAGCGCAGCCTGCAGCAGCCCGAGCTGCCCGAGGTCCGCGGGATGACCTTCGGCGCCGCGTACCGGCCCGCCGAGGAGGGCCTGCTGATCGGCGGGGACTTCTACGACGTGCACGTGGACCCGGCAGGCGGCTCCGCGACGTTCGTGCTCGGGGACGTCTGCGGGAAGGGCGTGCACGCGGCGGTCAGCACCGGCCGGCTGCGGCACTCGGTGCAGGCGCTGCGCCGGGTCGAACGCGATCCCGTCGCCCTGTTGCGCCTGCTCAACGACACGATGCTGGACGGCTCGGACCCCGACGCGGCCCCCGCCTTCGCCACGATGGTGCTCGGCAGCGCCACGCCGCGCGACGACGGCGGGGTGCGGCTGCAGCTGGCCGGGGGCGGCCACCTCCCGCCGCTGGTGCTGCGCCGCGACGGCGTCGAGGAGATCGAGATCGGCGGGATGCTCGTCGGCGCGGTGCCGGCGGCCCGGTTCGAGGCGTGCACCGTGGACCTGGCGCCCGGTGAGTCCTGCGTCCTCTACACCGACGGCGTCGTCGAGGCCCGCGGCGGCACGGACGGCCTCGAGGTCCTCGGCGAGGAGCGTCTGGCGCAGCTGCTCGTGGACGGGCACCTGATGCCCGCCCAGGCGATCGCGGAGCGGATCGAGCAGCACGCCGTGCGCTGGCTGTCCTCCGGTGCGCACGACGACATCGCGGTCCTCGTGGTCCGCGCCCCCGGCGTGCCGACCGCCCCGGACCCGGTCGCGGTGGGCCGGCACCTGCACTCCGTCCGGACCCCGGACGACGTCGCCCCGGAGGTGGGCCCGTGAACCGGCTCGACGCGGTGCTGGCGCCCTTCCTCGAGGCGCTGGGCCGGGCGGACGAGACCGCCGCCGTCGGGCTCGCCCAGGACCTGCTGGACGACGGGGTCCCCGCGCAGGACGTGCTGCTGGGCCTGGTCGCGCGCACCCAGGAACAGGTCGGGCTCCGCTGGCAGTCCGGGGAGTGGAACGTGGCCCAGGAGCACGCGGCGACCGCCGTCAACGAGCGGGTGGTCGCCGCGGTAGCCCGCCGCACCCGGGGGACCGGCGAGAAGGGGCACGTCGTGCTGGCCTGCCTCGACGGCGAGTGGCACGCGCTGCCCGCCCGGCTCGTGGCCGAGGTGCTCCGGCTCTCGGGCTGGCAGGTGACCTTCCTCGGGGCGAGCGTCCCGGCCGCCCAGCTCGTGTCCTACCTGCACCAACAGGGCCCGGACGTCGTCGCCGTGAGCTGCGCGCTGCCGGTGCACCTGCCCGCGGCGCACCGGACGATCGTCGCCGCGCAGCGGACGGGGACACCGGTGCTCGCCGGCGGCCCGGGCTTCGGCGCGGACGGCCGGTGGGCGCGGCGGCTCGGCGTCGACGCGTGGGCGCCGAACGCGGCCGAGGCGGTCACCCTGCTGGACCGGCTCCCGTGGCCGGAGCCCGTGCCGGAGCTCGGCGAGGACGCCGGACCCGAGTACGCGGGCCTGCGGTCCAGGCGATCGTCCCTGGTCGCGGCCGCCGGCGCGCGGCTCGGGGACGGGTACCGGCTCGGCGGCGGGGCCGGGGTGGACGCGGGCCTCGAGGACGATCTCGGGCAGGCGGTGGACTTCCTCTCCGCCGCGGTCTACCTGGGCGATCCGGACGTGTTCACCGGTTACCTGAGCTGGCTGCGGGACGTCCTGGACTCCCGTTCGGCGCGCACCGACGCCCTCGCGGCCGTCCTGGACGAGTTCCGTTCGGGCCTGCACGACTTCCCGTTCGCCCAGGACACGCTGGCGCGCGGCGGCGCCCAGCTGGCCGGCGCGGCCCGGAGCGCGTCGTGAGCGGGCGCTCGGAGCAGCCGCTGCGGATCGAGCTCACCACCGGTGACGGGTGCGTGCGGGTCGTCCTGCGCGGCGAGCTGAGCCACCATTCCGCGCCCGCCCTCGAGCGCCGGGTCCGGTCGATCCCGGAGACCGACGGTCCCGATCTCGAGCTCGACGTCTCGGACCTCACCTTCTGCGACTCGGCCGGCCTCGCCACGATCATCGGCGTGCAACGCCGCGCGGCACGGCGGGGCGGGAGCGTCGTCCTGCGCGGCGTGCAGGGCGCGCTGCAGCGGGTGCTGGAGACCACCGGGGCGGGCGTGCTCTTCCCCGCCCACCCGGGGCAGGACTCCCGGATGGCCTGACCTCGCTCAGCCGGGCTCCGGGGAGCCGACCTGCCGCGGCACCTGGAGGGCGAACCACAGCTCCGCCCGCACCCCCGGTGAGTCCAGGTCCCGGCCGAGGAGCCGGGCGGCCCTGTCGATCCGCGCCCGCAGGGTGTGCCGGTGGACGCCCAGCGCGCTCGCCGCGGGGTCCCACTGGCCGTGGTGGGCGAGCCACTCCCGCACGGAGCGGACCAGCTCGCCGCGCCGCCGGGCGTCGTGCCGCACCAGCGGGCGCAGCAGGGACTCGGCGAACCCGGCGGCGTCCGCGGCCGGGACGAGGTCGTGCAGCCCCTGCCCCGCCAGCTCGGCGAAGCGGACCATCGGGCGCCCCTGCCGGCGGGCGGCGTCGAGCGCCCGGTCGGCCTGGTGCAGCCCGGTCCGCAGGTCCGCCGCCCCGGCCGGGTCCCGCCCTCCCTCCGGGGCGAGCGGGTCCGACACCCCCGCCCGGGTCCCGCCGAGGCGGCCGGCCAGGGCGAGGACCGGCTCCTCGGCCTCGGGGCCGACGAGCACGACGACCGTGTCGCCCCGGGAGGTGCCGTGTGCGCCGTGCGCGGCGAAGAACAGCGGCCGGGCCGCTCGCCGAGGCTCTCCAGCGCGTCGAGGAGATCGTCCGCGGCGCCCGGGCGGCGCAGCAGGACGATCCTGGATCCACGGCCGGGCAGGCGCCCCCACAGGTCCGCGGCGATGTCCGCGGCGTCGGTGCCGGCGGGGTCCAGCATCAGCGTGAACAGGGAGGTGCGCAGGCGGCGCTCCGCGCGACCCACCGCCGTCGTCCGGCTGTGCAACAGGGTCAGGACGGACACCGCCGCACCGATCACCTGCCGGTCCACCGGTGAGAACGGCTCGGCGCGGCCGACCGCGAGGACCCCGGGTGCGGGCAGGCGGACCGGCTGGAGGACGACCTGGCCGCCGTTCCCGGCGACCGTCACGCTCGTGGGCCCCCGGTGCCCGCGGACCTGGTCGATCTCCCGGCGCAGCCCGGCCGCGTGCCGCCCGGCCCCGCGTGGCGCGGCGTGCCGGACGGCGTCGTGCACGTCGACGACCAGGGCCCAGGCGTCGAGGCGGTCCGCGAGGCGGCGCAGCACCCCGGTCGTCCCGGCCCGGCCCAGTGCGGCCGAGGTGAGCGCCCGCCGGGCCTCGTCCGTGCGGACGACGTCGGCATAGGCGTCCGCCGCCAGAGCCGAGGACACGGCCTTGGTGATCGCGATGAACGGCGTCCGCTCGGGGATCTCCAGCAGTGGCAGCCGGTGCCGCGCGCAGGCCTCCACGAGCTCCGCGGGGATCGCGGTATGGCCCAGCCCGGTGCCGAATCCCAGCCCGGCGAGTTCGTGCCGGGCGAGCCGTTCCACGTACGCGGCGGTGTCCTCGTGTCCCGTGAACACGAGCCCGGTCGTCAGCAGCAGCTCGCCGCCGTCCAGGTACGGGGTGGGGTCCGGGAGCTCGCTGCTGTGCACCCAGGCGATGGGTCGTTCCAGATCTGCGGCGGGACACGCGGCCCGGATCCCGAGGGTGCGGTCCGCGACCAGGTCTCGCAGCCTCGCGGGCATCGGAGCCTCCTGGGGCCGGTGACGGCGACCGGACACATCGGCGTGTCCGGCGGCCGGAACAGGACGAACTGGACACTACCCTCTCGACGTGTTCCGGATCACTCTGGTCGTACCCATGCCCGGATGCCTCGCGGAGGAGTGACCGTGACCCAGACCGTCGAGCGGTACGTCGGCATGAGCCTGCCGCGCAAGGAGGACCGGGCGCTGCTCACCGGCCGGGGGACCTGGACGGACGGCCTGGCGCCCGCCGGCGTCCAGCACCTGGCGGTCCTGCGCAGCCCGGTTCCGCACGCCCGGATCGGCGCGATCGACAGCACCGCCGCGCGGGAGCTGCCCGGGGTCCTCGCCGTTCTCACCGGCGACGACCTGGCGGGCGAGTTCGTCGCCGGGATCCCCACGGGCTGGCCGGTCACCGAGGACATCAGGGTCCCCGAGCACATGCCGATCGCGCGCCGGGAGGTGAACCACGTCGGGGACGGCGTCGCCGTCGTCCTGGCCACGGACGCCGCCACGGCCCGGGACGCGCTCGACCTGATCGAGGTGGACTACGAGCCGCTGCCCGCCGTCGTCGACGTCGAGGCGGCGCTCGAGCCGGGCTCCCCGCTGGTGCACGAGGAGCTGGGGACGAACCACTGCTACACCTGGCCGCTCGCGACCGGGGACGTCGAGGCGGCGTTCGCCGAGGCGGACGTCGTCGTGCAGGGCCGCTACCTGCAGCAGCGGGTCATCCCGTCACCGATGGAGACCCGCGCCGTCGTCGTCGAGCCGGACCGGGTGGGCGGCGGGTTCACGATGTACACCGCGACGCAGGTCCCGCACTTCGTCCGGGACATCCTGGCGGCAATCTGCGGGGTGTCGGACACGAAGCTCCGGGTGATCGCCCCGGACGTCGGCGGCGGGTTCGGCGCGAAGCTCAACGTCTACGCCGAGGAGGCGCTCGCCCTCGTCCTGGCCCGGCGCACCGGCCGGGCGGTCAAGTGGACCGAGACCCGCTCCGAGCACCACCAGGCCACCACGCACGGGCGGGGGCAGGTCCAGCACATGGCGGTCGCCGCCACCCGGGACGGCCGGATCCTCGGCATGAAGGTGAACCTGCTCGCGGACATGGGTGCCTACCTGCAGCTCCTCACCCCGGGGATCGCGGTGTTCGGCGCCTTCACCTACTGCGGGCTCTACGACTTCGGGGCCTACTCCTTCGAGTGCAAGGGCGTGTTCACCAACCTCACCCCGACGGACGCCTACCGCGGTGCCGGTCGCTCCGAGGCCGCCTACGCCCACGAGCGGATCATGGACGACCTCGCCCGGGAGCTGGGCATGGATCCCGCGGAGGTGCGGCTGCGCAACCTGCACCCGGCCTTCGCCGAGCCGCGGGCGGTGCCGTCCGGCGTCCTCTACGACTCCGGGGACTACGAGGCGTGCATGCGCCGCGCGCTGGAGATCGTCGGCTACGACGAGGTCCGCGCCGAGCAGGCGCGGCTGCGCGCGGAGGACGGGCCGGTCCAGATCGGCATCGGGATCGGGAACTTCACCGAGAGCGGCGGGCTGTCCCCGTCGAAGGTCGCCGCGGGCGTCCGGCTGCAGTCCGGCGGGTGGGAGGCCGCGACCGTGCGGATGACCACCAGCGGCAAGGTGGAGGTCGTCACCGGCACGTCCCCGCACGGCCAGGGGCACGAGACCGCGTGGTCGCAGATCGTCGCGGACCGGCTCGGCGTCCATCCCGACGACGTCGAGGTGCTGCACGGGGACACCCTGATCGCCCCGTTCGGCCGGGACACCTACGGCTCGCGCAGCCTGCCCGTCGGCGGCGTGGCGGTCCACCTGGCCGCGGGGAAGGTGCTGGACAAGGCGACGACGATCGCCGCGCACCTCCTGGAGGCGGCCGAGGCCGATCTCGAGTTCACCGGCGGCCGGTTCACCGTCGCGGGCACCGCCGGTCCGGGGGTGACGATCCAGCAGGTCGCCGCGGCGGCGTCGCTGGCCGCGGACCTGCCCGAGGGCATGGAACCCAACCTGACCGCGGACCACCACTTCGACCCGCCGAACTTCACCTGGCCGTTCGGCACGCACATCTGCGTGGCCGAGGTGGACGTCGAGACCGGCTTCACCCGGATCCGCCGCTACGTCGCGGTCGACGACTGCGGGAACCTCGTCAACCCGCGGATCGTGGAGGGCCAGCTGCACGGCGGCATCGCCCAGGGGATCGGTCAGGCGCTCTACGAGCACGCCCGCTTCGACGCCGACGGCAACCCGACGACCGGGACGCTCGCGGACTACACGATCCCCACCGCGGCGGACCTGCCGCTCTTCGAGCTGGACCAGACCGTGACGCCCTCGCCGACCAACCCGATGGGCGTCAAGGGGATCGGCGAGTCCGGCGCGATCGGCTCGTCGCCGGCCGTGGTGAACGCCGTCATCGACGCGGTGGCCCATCTCGGGGTGCGGCACGTGGACATGCCCGCGACCCCGCAGGCCGTATGGCGGGCGATCTTGCTCGCGTCGGGCCAGACTGCGGGCACGAACCGATGAGGAGAGGAGCCGGGAATGGTCGCCATCAACTGCGACATGGGCGAGTCCTTCAGCATCTACCACTGCGGTGACGACGAGGGGCTGATCCCGTTCGTCACGGTCGCCAACGTGGCCTGCGGGTTCCACGCATCGGACCCGCGGGTGATGGGCCGCACGGTGAAGCTGGCCAAGGAGCACGGCGTGCGGGTCGGCGCGCACCCCTCGCTGCCGGACCGGGAGGGCTTCGGCCGCCGGGAGATGAAGCTGGACCGCGACGAGCTGACGGCCGCGGTCGTCTACCAGATCGGCGCGCTGTCCGGTTTCCTGCGGGCGGAGGGCATGGAGCTCAACCACGTGAAGCCGCACGGCTCGCTCTACGGCATGGCCGCCCGGGACCCGGAGGTCGCGGCCGCCGTCGCGGACGCGGCGGACGTGTTCGGCGCCCCGCTGATGGGGATGTCCGGCACCGTGCACGAGGAGGTCTGGGGCGCGCGTGACGCCGGGTTCATCTCCGAGTACTACGCGGACCTGGACTACCGCGACGACGGCTCGCTGATCATCACCCGCGAGCACCTGCCGTTCGACCCGGTGACCTCGGCCGAGGCCGCGCTCCGCGCCGTCACCGAGGGCAAGGCGAGCTCGGTCAACGGCAAGGAGCTGACCGTGCGGGCGGACTCCGTCTGCGTCCACTCGGACACCCCGAACGCCGTCGACCTCGCCCGCGCCGTGCACGAGGCGCTGAGGCCCCACCTCACGACCTGAGACCCCGCCGACCCCTTTGCCCAGGCCCAGAAGAAGGAGTCCCGTTGTCCCGTCACGAGATCGTCTCCCCGATCCCCGGCGTCTTCTACCGCCGTCCCGACCCGGAGAGCCCGCCGTTCGCCGAGGACGGCACAGCGGTCGCCGAGGACCAGGCCGTCGGGCTCGTCGAGGTCATGAAGTCCTTCCACCAGGTGCACGCGGGCGCGGCGGGCACCCTGGTGGAGTTCCTGGTGGAGGACGAGGCGGAGGTCGACGCCGGCCAGCCGGTGGCGGTGGTGGAGACCGGATGAGGCGGCTGCTCGTCGCGAACCGCGGGGAGATCGCCGTCCGGATCATCCGGGCCGCCCGTGACCTGGGCATCTCCACGGTGGCGGTGCACAGCGAGGCGGATGCCGAGGCGCTGCACACCCGGCTCGCGGACAGCGCCGTCGCGATCGGGCCGTCCCCGGCGTCGAAGAGCTACCTGCTCGCCGACGCGATCCTCGGGGCGGCGAAGGAGTCCGGCGCGGACGCCGTGCACCCGGGCTACGGGTTCCTGTCCGAGCGCGCGAGCTTCGCCGCCGCCGTCGCGGACGCCGGGCTGGCGTTCGTCGGTCCGGAGGCCGCGGTGATCGAGCGCATGGGGGACAAGGTCGTGGCGCGCGAGGTCGCGCGGGCGGCCGGGGTGCCGACGGTGCCGGGCACGCCGGGCGGGGTCGCGGACGTCGAGGAGGCCGTGGCCGCGGCGGACGAGGTCGGCTATCCCGTGATGCTCAAGGCCGCCGCCGGCGGCGGGGGCCGGGGGATCCGGGTGCTGGACGACGCCGACGGGCTGCGGTCCGCGTTCGGCGGGGCGTCCCGGGAGGCGGAGAAGGCCTTCGGGGACGGGACGATGTACCTGGAGCGGTTCGTCCGCCGGGCGCGGCACGTCGAGGTGCAGGTGCTGGGCGACGGCGCGGACGTCGTGCACCTCTACGAGCGCGAGTGCTCGCTGCAGCGACGCCGGCAGAAGATGGTCGAGGAGGCGGTCGCGCCCGGGCTCGATCCCGGTGTGCGCGAGGCGATGACGGCGGCGGCGGTCGCGCTCTGCCGGGAGGTCGGCTACCGCAGCGCGGGGACCGTCGAGTTCCTCGTCGACGACGAGAGTGACGAGTTCTTCTTCATCGAGATGAACACCCGCATCCAGGTCGAGCACCCGACGACGGAGCTGGTCACCGGCGTCGACCTGGTGGCCGAGCAGCTGCGGATCGCCGCGGGGGAGCCGCTGCGCCTCACCCAGGGGGACATCGTGCCCCGCGGGCACGCCGTCGAGTTCCGGGTGTGCGCCGAGGACCCGGCGCAGGACTTCCTGCCGTCGCCGGGGAACGTCGGCCGGGTGACCCTGCCCGCCGGGCCGTGGGTGCGCTGCGACACCTGGCTGGAACCGGACGGCACGGTCCCGCCCTTCTACGACTCGCTGCTCGCGAAGGTGGTCGTCTGGGGTGCGGACCGGGAGGAGGCGTTGCGCCGGGCCCGCCGGGCACTGGCGGAGTTCTCCGTCGAGGGCGTCCCCACGACCGCGGGCCTGTTCACCGAGCTGCTCGACGAGCCGTGGTTCGAGGCGGGGGAGTTCCACACGGGGACCCTCGAGGAGTGGCTCGTGTCCCGGAAGGAGAACGCGTGAGTACTGCAGTGCAGGCCGCCCGGTACAGCTGGGGCGGGGACGAGTTCGTGTTCGTGGAGCTGGCCGAGGAGATGAGCCTGCAGGCCAACTTCCGGGCCATGGCGATCACCTCCCGGCTGCGCGACGAGCGGCCGGACGGCCTGCTCGACATCTGCCCGGCGAACGCCTCCTACCAGGTCCGCTACGACCCGGACGTGCTGGACCCGCACATCCTGCTGGACCATCTGCGAGACCTCGAGCGCGCGGTCGGGGACGCCCACGACGTCACCCTGCCGTCCCGGGTCCTGGAGATCCCGGTGCTCTACCGGGACCCGTGGACCACCGAGACGCTCATGCGGTTCCGGGACCGTCACCAGGACCCGGACGCCACGGACATCGAGTACGCGGCGCGGATCAACGGCTTCTCCGACGTGGACGGGTTCATCGCCGCGCACTCCGGCTCGCCCTGGTTCACCTCGATGGTCGGGTTCGTCGCCGGCCTGCCGTTCAAGTACCAGATGGTGCCCCGGGAGCGGCAGATCCTGGTGCCCAAGTACCTGCGGCCGCGGACGGACACCCCGAAGCAGACGGTCGGCTACGGCGGCTGCTTCTCCTGCATCTACTCGGTGCGCGGCGCGGGCGGCTACCAGATGTTCGGCATCACCCCGGCGCCGATCTACGACCCGACGCAGTCCTACCCGGACTTCGCGGACTTCCTCGTCTACTTCCGGCCGGGGGACATCGTGAAGTTCACCCCGATCGACCGCGAGCGCTACGACGCGTACCTGGCCGAGGTCGAGAGGCGCGAGTTCCGGATCCACGCCCGCGACGTCGAGTTCGCGCTGCAGCCCTTCCTCGACGACCCCGACGGGTACAACGCGCGGCTGCTGGAGGTGCTCACGTGAGCGGGACGATCGAGGTCCGCAAGCCCGGCCTCTCCACGACGGTGCAGGACGCCGGGCGCACCGGCTACTACCACCTGGGCATCCCGCCGTCGGGCGCGCTGGACCAGTACTCGCTCACCGCGGCCAACCTGCTCGTCGGCAACCCGGCGGACGCGGCGGTGCTGGAGTGCGTCTACATGGGTCCCGAGCTGCGGTTCACGGCCGCGGCGACGGTCGCCGTGGCGGGCGCGACGATGGTCCCGAAGGTCGGCGGCGAGGAGCGGCCGATCTGGGAGTCCTTCGCCGTGGCGGCGGGCGACGTCCTGGACTTCGCCTACCTCGCGGGCGGCGCCCGGGCGTACCTGGCGGTGTCCGGCGGGATCGACGTGCCGGAGGTGCTCGGCAGCCGCTCCACCTACGGCCTGGGGGCGCTCGGCGGGTTCTCCGGGCGGCCGCTCGCCGAGGGGGACGTGGTGCCGATCGGGTCCGGCCGGGGCCGTCCCGGCCTGGTCGTCCCCGACGAGCTGCGCCCGGCGCTGGCCAAGGACGTCGAGGTCAGGGTCGTGATGGGGCTCTACGACCATCGGCTGACCGCCGCGGGCAGGGAGACCTTCCTGGCCACGACCTGGAACCTCACCCCGGTCGCGGACCGGATCGGCTTCCGCTACTCGGGAGGTGAGCTGGAGACCGTGGACCGGGAGCCGCCCTTCGGCGCCGGACAGGACCCGTCGAACATCGTCGACGCGCCCTACCCCATCGGCTCCATCCAGGTCCCGGGCGGCGTGGAGCCGATCGTGCTGCACCGCGACGCGGTCTCCGGCGGTGGCTACATGATGGTCGGGACCGTGATCTCGGGGGACCTCGACGTCGTCGCCCAGTCCGCCCCGCGGACCCGTACCAGGTTCGTCGAGGTGACCCTGGACGGAGCCCTCACCGCCCGGGCGGACCGCAAGAAGCGCCTGGAGTCCCTCCACACCGCCCTGGCCACCCCCTGACCCCCGCGTTGTGGAGCCACAACGCGCTTGTGGACACCTGAATCTCGCGTTATGGAGCCTTGACGCGCTTTTGGAGGCCTGGATCTGGCGTTGTGGAGCCAGGGTGCGGGTCAGAAGGGGATGAGGGGGACGACGATCGTCCTGAGCAGGATCACGCCGATGAAGACGGCGACGAACGCCAGGTCGATCGCCACGGACCCGAACCGCACGGGCTTGAGCACCCGGCGCACGGGTTCGATCACCGGCTCGGTGATCCCGTGGGTGATCCGGCGGGCCTGGTAGAGGCCGTTGCCGCCGCTGCCGGGGGAGAGCACGCCGACCCAGTCGACGATCACGCGGGCCACGAGCACGAGCTGGAACAGGATCAGGACGAGCCCGACCACACTGGCCACGATCACGGGACGCTCCCACCGCTTGCTCCGGTATGTCCGTACCGAGTGTGCCCGTCAGAGGTGAGAGGGAACTGAGAGTTCCCCCGGAGCCGGAAGGGTCGGACCTCCTCCCTACGCTCTTGCCCGTGACCGGACCGTCCGTCGTCTCGCCCGCCGCGGATGCCACCGCGCGGTCCCGCTGGCGTGCCCTCGCCCTCACGGACCCGATCTCCCGGCTGGTCCGCAACGCCGCCCACTCCGGGATCGACGACGAGCTGTTCGATCTCCGCCAGCTCGCCCTCGCCGCGGTGGACGTGGTCGTCGGGTCGATGGGGTTCGCGCGGGAGGCCACGCTCGAGGAGGTCTCGGACACGCTCACCGGGCTCGCCGCCCGGATGGCCCCCGCGCACGCGCGGCAGGCCCGGGACGTCGCCACCGTCGTGCTGAAGGGGCTGCTCAACGAGGCGCACGAGCACCGCCGCTTCACCTACCGCTTCGCCGACCTGTCCGGGGAGGTCGCCCGGTCCGAGCCCTACAGCTTCCGGCTCCTCGCGTTGCGGGACGCCGAGTACGGCCCCGTCCTGGTGGCGAGCGACCAGGCGATCACCCTGTTCCTGCACGGCCTGGACGTGGACCTGGAGGACGCGGACCGGGCGCTCGCGCACGTGCTGCAGCGCCAGCTGGACGACCGCCGGTTCGACGCCGCCGTCCGCACCGCCGCGCAGGCCGAGCGCACCAGCGTCGGGATCTCCGCCACGCTCTCCGAGCTGCTCGACGCCACCCGCCGGGACGTCGGCACGCACGACTGGCTGGTGGACGTGCCGGAGCGGCTCGCGGTCGCCCGCCGGCACGTGGAGGAGCGGATCGGGGAGGACGACCGGTTCCTCGAACACGTTCTGAAGGGCCTGGACACTGAACCCTCAGCGACGTCGCCGGACGTCCGCGCCGCGTCGGGCCGGATCGTGGACCTGCTCGGCCGGGTGCGGAGCGTGCACCTGGACCTGGAGCGCCGGCTCGTCGGGGCGCGGGAGGTGTTCCTGTCCGCGCAGGTCAGGCAGCGTCTCGCCCGTCGGAGGCGGCTGCGCATGCTCGCCCTGGGGGACGATCTGCTGCTCCCGGTACTGGGCTCCCCGCGCGCGGACGCGGCTGCGGTGACCGGCGCCTTCGCGGACCGCGCGCTGGGGGTGAGCGTCCCCCGGCTGGTCCGGTTCGACGACCTGGTGGACCAGCTCTGGGCGCCCCCGCGGCAGCGCGAGGCGGCGGAGCCGGAGGCCGAGGACGTCGGGCTCGCGGCCCCGGACGCCGAGGAGGACGTGCAGCGCTACCCGGTGCCGGTCGTCGCGGCGGCGCGGGAGGTGCTGGACGCCGCCCGCGCGGAGCCCGCGCGGCTCTCGGACCTGCTCGACGCGTGCGAGAACGGGGACGAGTCCGCGGACCAGGTGGCGGAGCTGGTGCTGCTCACGGCGCTGTGGGCGTTCGCGCCGGACGCGGCGGACGACGAGTCCGCGGACGAGCGGAGCGACGCGGGCGCGCTCGCGTCCGGCCTGGTCGCGGAGGACGACGGCCGGGTGCTGGACCACCCGCTGGCCCGGGGCCGGGACCTGGTGCTGCGCGCCGCCGTCCGGGCGAGGGACATCGAGGACGAGGAGCTCAGTGCATGACGGCCGTGGCGGCGGACCTGACCGAGGTGCGGGCGGCCGCGGAGCTCGTGGGCTTCGGCCTGCAGCGCCGCTCCCGGCCCGTCGAGGGCAGCGAGTACCGCGCCCTGCTGGACCGCTACCGCAGTGAGCTGCGGTTCCGGGACGTCGTGGACACGATGGCCGAGGGACTCGGGCTGGAGGTGCTGGGGACACCGCGCTCCGGCATCGTCCTGGCGCCGGAGCCGAGCGGCCCGTTCGCGACCCGGCTCGGGGACCTGCGGGCCATGGACGCCGAGGACAGGCTCGTGTTCGGGCTGGTCCTGCTCGGCATCGCCGCCTACGCCTACCCGCAGGACGTGGACTTCGACGACCCGGAGACCAAGCTCGTGGACGTCGTCAGGATCGACGAGTTCCTCCGGTCCGCCATCGGGACCCTGCGGGCCCAGGAGGGCGGCGAGGGCTCGGCCGAGGAGCGCGCGCGGGCGGCCGCGGAGGCCTATGCGGACCTGCCTCAGCTGATCACCACGCAGACCGGGCGGCGCGCCCGAGGCTGCACGCTCAAGGCCATCGAGGACACGCTGGGCTGGCTCGCGGACCAGGGTGCGGCCAAGGAGGCGCCGACGCTCGGTCCGGACGTCTACCACCTCACGGACCGGTTCCGGCTGCTGGTCGGGGACTCGGCGGGCGGGGCGGCGCTGGACGCCCTGCGCGCCCTGCGGAGCGGCTCGTGAGTCCCGCCCCGATGTGGCAGATGCGCCGCGTCCGGCTGGAGCGCATCGGCCCCACCGCCGCCCGGTTCCTCGACGTCACGCTGGACTTCACCGGGGCGGACGGCCATCCGCTGGACTCGATCCTGTGGCTGCGCAACGGCGGCGGGAAGTCCACCGTCCTGTCGTTGATCTGCGCGTTGATCCGGCCGCACCGCCGGGACTTCCTCGCCACCGCGGCCACCGGCAAGCACCTCGAGGACTACGTGCTCGGGGCGGACACCGCGCACGTCGTCGTCGAGTGGTCGGGGCCGGACGGGCGGCGCCTGGTCACCGGTGCCGTGTACGAGTGGGCGGACCGCAGCCAGCCCGCGGACCCGAACCGGGACCACGACCGGCTCTCCGCGCGCTGGTACCTCTTCCGCCCGGACACCGACGGCCGGGCCTCGCTCGACACGCTGCCGTTCGAGACGGACGGGCGGCCCACCGCGCAGAAGGAGTTCGTCGCGGCCGTCCGGGCGTGGGACGTGATCCCGAACGCGGGCGTCGCCGTCACGGACGGGCAGGACCGCTGGAGCCGGATGCTGGACGAGCACGGCCTGGATCCCGCGATCTTCACCGCGCTGCTGCAGATGAACGCCACCGAGGGCGGCATCGAGGGCCAGTTCCAGTTCCGCAGCGCGGACCAGTTCGTCCGCTACCTGCTCGAGCTGATCGTCGATCCCGAGGTGCCCGGGCAGGTCTCGGAGATCCTCGAACGGGTTCGCGCGGGCCTGGCCGAACGTCCCCAGCTGCTCGCGGACCTCACCTTCGCGGACGAGGCCACGCCGCTGCTGCACCGCCTCGCGGAGAACCGCGCCGCGCACTCGGGCGCCGAGACAGCCCACCGGGAGCTGGAGGGCTCGGCGGTCGCGCTGGCCACGGCGGTCGCGGCCGCGGTTGCGGGCGCCGAACGGGCCGCGGCCGGGCACGAGGACCGGATCACCGAGCTGTGCGCGGCCGTGGCCGAGCACCGGGACCGGGCGGCGCTGGCCGAGTCCCGGGTGCGCGGGCTGCGCCGGATCGCGGCGGAGCACCGGCGGGCGTCGGCGCAGCGCGCGGCGGAGGCCGCGCGGGCCGCCCAGCAGCGGGCGTCGGCGCAGAAGGCGGCATGGCGGGCGGTGCCCGAGGTCAGACGGCTGCGGGACGCCCGGGCCCGGGTCACCTCACTCGCCGAGCAGCTCGCCGCCGCGACGGCGGACGCCGAGCCGCTGCGCGTGCGCCGGGACGAGGCCGCGGCGGAGTACGCGCGGAGCCTGGACGTCGCCCTGTCCGAGCACGACGAGCAGGCCGCGGGCCTGGCGGACACGGTCGCGGCCACGCGGGAGGCCGAGACGGCCGCCCGGACCCGGGCCCGGGCGGCCACGGCGGACCAGGGCCGGCTCACCGGTGAGCTCGCCGCCGTCACCGCAGCGCTGGCGGACCTGGACGCGGCGCTCGGCGCGGCGCGCACCCAGGGTCTCCTCGACGCGGAGGAGGACGTCGCGGCGGCGATCGCCCGGCACGAGACGGCGGACGCGGACGCGGCCGCGGACCTCGAGCGGCTGCGCGAGGACCGTCCCCGGCTGCGGGAACGCCGCCAGGAGATCGTCCAGGCCGCGGACGAGCTGGCGGCCGAGCGGCGCACGCTCACCGAGGCCCGCCGGGCGGACGCCGAACGGGTCGCGACCCTGCGCGAGGTGATCGACGAGCTCGCCGGGGACGACCGGCTGCGCACGCTGTCCGGGGGAGACCTGATCGAGCCGGTCGCCGAGGCCGGGGACCTGGTGGAGCTGCTCACCACGGCGATCTCCCGCTCGGAGCGGCAGCGGATCGAGCTCGCGGTCGAGGGTGCCGAGGACGAGCGCTCCCTCGCGGCCCTGGCCGCCACCGGCCTGCTGCCCGCCACCCTGGACCTGGTCCGGGCCCACGAGACGGTCGAGGCGGCAGGGATCGGCGCCACCACCGGCTGGCGCTACCTCGCGGAGTCCGTCTCCGCGGCCGAGCACGCCGCGGTGCTCCGCGCGGCTCCCGCGCTGGCCGCGGGCCTGCTCGTGCACGATCCGGCGGACCTGGGGACCGCGGAGGAGACCCTCGCCGCGGCGGGGCTGCGGCCCACGTCGCCCGTGGTCGTGGCCACCACCGCGGACCTGCAGGCCGTCGTGGACGCCGGGCTCCGGGCGCAGACCCCGTTCCTCGTCCCGCCGGCCGCCGCGCTGCTGGACCCGGCCGCGGCGGGCTCCGAGATCGGTGCGCGGGAGGCCGCCCGGGCGGGCCGCGCGGCCGCGGACGTGGGGCTCGTCGCCCTGCGGGAGCGGGACGACGAGCTCCGCCGCCGCCTGCGCGCCCTGCGCACGGACTGCCCGCCCGGCACCCTGGAGACGCTGCAGGCCCGGATCTCCGACGCGGAGGCCCGGCTCGCGGCGATCACCGAGGACCTGGCGCGGGTCGAGGCGGACCGCGCCTCGGTCGAGGAGCAGGAACACGCCCTCGACGAGCGGCGGGCCGCGCAGGAGGAGATCCGCCGGGTCGCGGCCGTGGCCGGGGCGGTGCTGGCGGGGCTCGGCGCGCGGCTGGCGCGCTCCGAGCCGATCCGGGCCCGGGCCCGCGCGTTGCCCGGTGAGATCGAGGTCCATCGCGCCGCGATCGAGCGTGCGGCCGCCGAGGAGGACGCGCAGCGGCGCACCGGGGCCGAGGCCGCCCAGCGGCTCGACGCCGTCCGGCGGGCCGTGAGCGGCTACCGCGAGGCCCGCTCCGCCCTGTCCCTGGCCGAGGAGCGGTCGGACGGGCTGTTCGGCTCGGCGGCGGTGGCGGCGGTCCCCCTTGCCGAGGCCCGCCGCGCCTACGAGAGCGCGGAGCAGGCCTACCGCCGCGAGGTCTCGGACTCGGCGCTGGCGGCGTCCCTGGAGGAGGCCCGCCGGGCCGTCGAGGAGCCGTCCGCGCGGGTCGCCGGCCTGAGCACCGCCGTGCGGGAGTCCGCGACGGACCTCGCGGACACCGCCGAGGCCGCGGACCCGGGCTCGCTCGCCGCCGCGCTGGCCCGGGCCGAGGAGGCCGCGGACCGCGCGGGCGAGGCGGTCGGTGCGGCGAAGGCGGAGCTGCGGGCGGCCGAGGCGGAGCTCGCGACGTTCCCCGCTCCGGACGAGACCCTGCCGGCGGACGAGCTCCCGGCGGACCGGGCGGCCGCGCTGGCGGCGGCCGAGGTGGCGGAGGAGGACCTCGCGGGGCTCCGCGCGGCCGTCGAGGCGTGCCGCGGCGAGGTCGAGGCGGAGAAGGCCCGGCACGCCGAGGCGCGGGAACGGCACACCGGGCTGGCACACCAGGCGGAGCTGCTGGGCGTCGCACCGGGGGAGCAGGCCGACGGTGCGCCGGATCCCGGCGGCGTCGAGGACGTGCGGGTCGCGGTGGCCGCCATCCGCGGGCGGATCGACGCCGTCGCCGCGGACGCCCGCCGGGCCCGCGCGCTGGTCGAGAAGGTGGCCCGGGAGATCGTCGTCTGGGCGTCGGCGGAGCGGTTCGCGGAGGTCAACCCCACCGTCCGGGACCGCTTCCGGGTCACGGACGTGGCCGGGGAGCTCGGTCCGGAGGCCGGGGCGCTCTCCGGGGAGCTGGAGCTGTTCGCCGCGAACCTGCGCGGGCGGCTCGAGGAGCTGGAGGAGCACAAGTCCGTCGTCGTCACGGCGATGACGGGCATGGTGCGGCAGGCCCTGAAGTCGCTGGCCCGGGCGCAGTCGCTGTCGGAGCTGCCCGAGAGTCTCGGGGCCTGGGCCGGTCACCGGTTCCTGGACGTCGGGCCGCGCTCGGCCGTCGAGACCGCGGACGCGGTGGTCCGGGACCGCTGCGCCCGGCTCGTCGACGCGCTGACGGCCCGGGGGGCGGAGGTGCCGCGCGGTCAGGAGCTGCTCTGGCAGGCCACCAACGCCGTCGTCGGGGACGGGAACTGGCGGGCCCGGGTGCTCAAACCGTCCACGGCGCTGGCGCTGGAGCGGGTGTCCGTCGAACGGATGCGCAAGTGGTCCGGCGGGGAGAAGGTCACGATCTCGCTGCTGCTGTTCTGCATGGTCGCGAAGCTGCGCGCCACGAGCCGGGGCCGGGACCTGCCCGGACTCGGTGCGCTGCCGCTGGACAACCCGCTCGGCAAGGCGAACTACGTGGTGTTCCTGGACCTGCAGCGCAAGGTGGCCGCGGCCAACGGCGTCCAGCTGATCTTCCTGACGGGGGTCGGGGATATGAAGGCCGTCGGTCGCTTCCCGAACGTCATCCGGATGCGCAACACCGCGAACCGGGGCCGCGAATACGTCCGGGTCGCGGACCGGACGCTGGCGGGGGAGGACCCGTCGGGCGCGGTGGACACCACGCGGATCCACCGGGACGACCCGGTGCTCACCCTGCTGTGAGCGCAGATGTGACGTCGAGTTCGACAGGAGGGTGGTCCGGGCCCGTCCCCGACCACCCTGCTGTCGAACTCGGTGCCGAACTCGGTGGCCGGTCAGGCAGCGGGGACGAGGCGGTCGGGGTCGCGGTGGACGTCCGCCAGGACCGCGTCCGCCGCGCCGCGCACCGCGGCGTCCTCGCCGAGCTCCGAGGCCAGCACGGTGGGGCCGGCCGGTTGCAGCGACCGGGCCCGCAGCTCCGCCTCCAGCGCGGGGCGCAGGTCCGGTGCCAGCTCGGCGTAGATCCCGCCCAGGACGATCACCGGCACGTCCAGCACGTTGACGACGGAGGCCAGCGCGACCCCCAGCGCCGTCCCGGCCCGGCCGACGGCGGCGACCGCCCGGCCGTCCCCACCGGCCAGTGCCTCGCGCAAGGCCTCGACGTCCGCCACGCCGGCGTCGCCGAGCACCGCGGACTTCCCCGCGTACTGCTCGACGCAGCCCCGGCCGCCGCAGCCGCAGGCCGGCCCGTCGCGGTCGACGACGACGTGCCCCAGCTCGCCCGCGAGCCCGTTCGCGCCCCGGTAGACCCGCCCGCCGAGCACGATCCCGCCGCCGACCCCGATCTCACCGGACACGGACACGAAGTCCGGCGCGAGCCCGAGATGGGCGAGGGCGCCGAGGGTCGCCTCGTTCTCGACGACGACCGGGACGTCCAGCCGGTCCGCGAGCGCGGAGCCGGGCCGGGTGCCGGTGAGCGCAGGGAGGTTCGGGGCCCGCAGCACGACGGGTTCGGCGCGGTCCGCGGTCGTGGCCGAAACCCCGTCCTCGACGGGACGGCGGTCCCCGAGCAGGCCCGGAACGGCCACCCCGGCCCCGAGCACCCGCCGGCCGAGGGCCCTGCGGACCTCCCCGGCGAGGTCGGCGGCCGCGGCGTAGACCTCCTCCGCGGTCCGCCCGCGGTTGTCCCCGCCCACCCGCCGGTGCGCGCACACCCGTCCGGCGAGGTCGGTCGCGCACACGGCCAGGGAGTCGACGTCGATCGCGATCCCCAGCGCCACCGGCCCGCCCGGATGGAACCGGACCGGCCGCGACGGGCGCCCGACCCCCCGGGGCGGGGCGGTCTCCTCGGCCAGTACCTCCGCCGTGAGCAGCGGGTCGAGCAGGGTGGCGACCGTGGCGCGGGTCAGCCCGGTGTGCGCGGCGAGCTCGGCCCGGGAGGCGCCGCCGGACTCGCGCAGGGACGCCAGCACCAGCCCGAGGTTGTGCCGGCGCAAGGCCGAAGGACCCGCCGGGGCAGCTGCCAGCGTCACTGGTGATCGCCTTTCTGGAACGGTCGGCCGCGGTGGGCGCGGTCCACGGCACCGGTGCGGCGATCATGGCGGATGGCCGTCACCGGCGGTCCAGGTACTTCCCGGCCGCGTCCCGGTAGCGCTCGGCCAGCCCGTCGGTCTCGGGGGCCTCGAACACCTCGGTCCCGCCGCCGGCCGGCCACTCCGGGGGCTCCGAGCCGCCGGCCAGCACCCAGGCGGCCTGCCGGGCGGCGCCGTCGGCCACGTACTCGCCCGGCGCGGGGACGGTCACGGGCACCCCGAACACCGTGGGCGCGATCTCCCGGACGGCCTGCGAGCGCGCCGAGCCGCCGATCAGCCGGACGCCCGCGAGCGACACCCCGGCCCCGGCGAGCGCGTCGATCCCCACCCGCTGTCCGCTGAGCATCCCCTCGACGGCGGCCCGCGCGAGGGTCGCGGGCGTTGCGGTGCGCAGCGTGAGCCCGTGGATCGCGCCGGTGGAGTCCGGCAGGTTCGGCGTCCGCTCACCCTCCAGGTACGGGACGAGCACGACGCCGTCGGCGCCGGCGGGCGCGGACAGCGCGAGCCTGCTGAGCTCGTCGAGATCCACCCCGAGCATCCGCGCGGCGGCGTCGAGCACCCGGGCCGCGTTGAGCGTGACGACCAGCGGCAGGAACGCGCCGGTCGCGTCCGCGAACCCGGCGATCGTGCCGGTCGGGTCCGCCGCCTGCTGCGCGCCCCGGGCCGAGACCACGCCGGACGTCCCGAGCGAGACGATCACGTCGTCCCCGGCACCGAGCCCGAGCGCCGCGCCCGCGTTGTCCCCGGCGCCCGGGCCGATCCGGAAACCGGGTCCGTCGACGGCCTCGCGGGGGCCGAGCACGCGGGGGAGCACCACGTCGTCCCGGCCGAGGCCCCGGCGGAGCAGGTCCCGCCGGTACTCGCCGCTGCGGGCGTCGAAGTAGCCGGTGCCCGACGCGTCGGACCGGTCCGTGACCAGCGTGTCGATGCCGGGTGCTCCCGCGAGC
Source organism: Pseudonocardia sp. (assembly GCA_025869365.1). GTDB lineage: Bacteria > Actinomycetota > Actinomycetes > Mycobacteriales > Pseudonocardiaceae > Pseudonocardia. The sequence continues at coordinate 20,732 of JAOZVV010000016.1, read as the reverse complement.
TGCCAGGTCAGCCAGTCGTGCGGGAGGCAGACCGCGGCCGTCCGCGCCGCGTGGGCGGGTTCGTTCTCCGCCAGCCAGCGCAGCTTCGCCACGGTGATCGACGCGACGGGCACGGTGCCGGTGGCGTCCGCCCACGCCTGCGCCCCCAGCTCCTCGACGAGCGCGGCGGCCGCGGGTGCGGACCGGGTGTCGTTCCAGAGCAGGGCGGGCCGGACGACGTCCCCGGCGGAGTCCAGGCAGACCATCCCGTGCTGCTGCCCGGCGATGCTCACGGCGTCGACGTCGTCGAGGCCGCCGGCCTGCTCGACGGCCTGCTGCAGCGCGTCCCACCAGTGTTTCGGCTCGATCTCCGTGCCGTCGGGATGGGCGGCCCGCCCGGACCGGACGAGCTCGCCGCTGTCCGCGTCCCGGACGACGACCTTGCAGGACTGCGTGGACGAGTCGATCCCGGCGACCAGAGCCATGCCGGTCAGCGTGCCGTCAGCAGGTGCTCGAGCGCCAGCTGGTGCAGCCGGACGAACCCGTAGCCGCGCTTCCCGGCGGCGTCGGGGTCGAAGTCCTCGAACGCGGAGCGGTCCGCGAGCAGCTCGGCATGGCCCTCGCCGGGGGCCAGCGTCGGCGTCGAGAGGTCCGGGACACCCGCCGTCGCCAGCGCCTCGACGACCTCCGGGTCCGCCCGGAAGGCCGCCGCGCGCTCCTTGAGCAGCAGGTACATCCGCATGTTCGCGGCGGCGGAGTCCCAGACGCCGGTGATGTCCTCGGTGCGCGAGGGCTTGTAGTCGAAGTGGCGCGGGCCGTCGTAGCCGGAGTTCTCCAGGAGATCGACGAGGGAGAACGCGTTGACGAGGTCCCCGTGGCCGAACACCAGGTCCTGGTCGAACTTGATGCCGCGCTGGCCGTTGAGGTCGATGTGGAAGAGCTTGCCGTGCCACAACGCCTGCGCGATGCCGTGGACGAAGTTCAGCCCGGCCATCTGCTCGTGCCCGACCTCGGGGTTCACCCCGACCAGCTCGGGGTGCGCGAGCCCGGAGATGAACGCGATGGCGTGCCCGACGGTCGGCAGCAGGATGTCCCCGCGGGGCTCGTTGGGCTTGGGCTCGATGGCGAAGCGGAGATCGAACCCGCGGTCGATCACGAACTGGCACAGCAGGTCCATCGCCTCGCGGTAGCGGTCGAGCGCGGCCCGGATGTCCTTCGCCGAGTCGTACTCCGAGCCCTCGCGGCCGCCCCACAGCACGAACGTCCTGGCGCCCAGCTCGGCGGCGAGCTCGACGTTGCGCAGCACCTTGCGCAACGCGAAGCGGCGGACCGAGCGGTCGTTGCTGGTGAAGCCGCCGTCCTTGAACACCGGGTGGGTGAAGAGGTTGGTGGTGATCATCGGGACCGTCATGCCGGTGGCGGCGAGGACGTCGCGCAGGCGGGCGATCTGCTTGTCCCGGGTGCCCGCGTCCGCGCCGAAGGGGATCAGGTCGTCGTCGTGGAAGGTCAGGCCCCACGCGCCGCGCTCGGCCAGCCGCTCGACGGCCTCGACCACGTCGAGCGCGGGACGGGTCGCGTCGCCGAACGGGTCCCGGGCCTGCCACCCGACGGTCCAGAGACCGAAGGAGAAGCGGTCCGCGGGGGTGGGGGCCGGGGTGGGCGACATGGCGTCTCCTCATTAAGGCAGGACCTGAACTAATAACGGGAGCGTAGCGCCCCCGCCGCCGGTGCGCGACCGGCGGCGGTCCCACCGCGACAGCCGTGCCCGAGCGGGGAGGCCGCCCCGCACGGCAGGATCACCCCATGGAGACGGTGCTGATCACGGGTGCGGCGGGCGGGATCGGCCGGATGCTGCGCGAACGGATGCCGCGCGAGGGGCGCACGCTGCGGCTGCTGGACATCGCGCCGATCGAGCCGGCGCCGGGCACCGAGGTGGTCACGGCGAGCGTCGCGGACCTGGACGCGATGGTGGTCGCCTGCGCCGGCGTCGACGCCGTGGTCCACCTGGGCGGCATCTCGGGGGAGGCGGACTGGGCGTCGATCCGGGACGTCAACATCGAGGGGACGTACGCGGTGTTCGAGGCGGCCAGACGGGCCGGGGTGTCGAGGGTGGTCTACGCGAGCTCGAACCACGCCGTCGGGTTCCAGGTGCAGCCGGACGACCCGGACCTGGAGATGCCGGACGACCTGGCCCCCCGGCCGGACACCTTCTACGGCGTGAGCAAGGTGCTGGGGGAGGCGCTCGGCGCGCTCTACCACGACCGGCACGGCCTCGACGCGGTGTGCCTGCGGATCGGCACCTGCGCCGAGATGCCCTACGACCTGCGCGGACTCTCCACGTGGCTCTCGCCCGACGACTGCGCCCGCCTCGTCGAGGCCGCGCTCGCCTGTCCGGAGCCGGGCTTCCGCACGGTGTGGGGCGTCTCGGCGAACACCCGCCGGGTCTGGTCCCTCGACGGCGGCCGTGCGATCGGCTACGCGCCGGAGGACGACGCGGAGGTCTTCGCGGGGCGGATCGGCCCGCGGGACGAGGCCCACGACGAGGCGGGCCGCCGCTACGTGGGTGGCGCCTTCACCCTGTGACCGACCCCGTCCGCATCATGACCGTGATCTCCGCCGGGGGCCGGCCCCGACGCGCGCGGGACGGGACCGGTCAGAGGGCCATCGCGTCCGTCCAGAGGCGGGCCGAGCGGCCCGTGAGGACGTCCAGGAGCGCGCCCGCCTGGACGTCGGTGAGGGAGGCGACGTAGTCCACGACCGCCCGTCCGCGCGCGAGGTCCTCCACCTCCCGCTGCTCGACGACGTCCGCGTCCGCCAGCGCGGTGTACTCACCGCGCGCGAGCTCGACCAGGTCGTGCAGGCGGGGCGGCAGCGAGGGGGAGCTCCGGTCGCTGAGCCAGTCGTAGAGGGCGCCGACCAGGCCCGTCACGATCGTCGCCTGCCCGCGCTGGACGGACGCGAGATCCGCCCGGCGCAGCACGAACTGCTGGTGCACGAACTTGAGCACCGCCACCTCGTGCCACTGCTCGGTCTCCAGGACGACGTGGGCCGCACGGACCGGTGGCTCCGGGAGCACGCGCACGCCCGCCACCAGCCGCGACGTCCAGCGGGCCGAGAACTCCGCGACCGCCCGTTCCGCCGCCATGGACCCGTCGAAGGGGATCGCCAGCAGGCCGTCCGCCAGCTCGTCCCGGACCCGCGCGACCGCGTCGCGGAAGGCGCCCTCGTCGTAGATCCAGCTGTCCCGTTCCCGGATCCGGACCCGCAGCCGCTCCAGCGAGCTGCCCGGGCCCGCGGCGGGGGAGCGGTGCCAGTCGTTCAGCTCCGCGGACACGCCGGCCTGCTGCAGGATCCCGACGCGGTGGAAGTCCTCGACGTCGTGGATGGCGTAGGCGATGTCGTCCGCGGTGTCCATGACGGCCGCCTCGACCGTCTGCTGCCACGGGCCGATCACTCCGTCGAAGGGCGCGCGGCTGTCGATCAGCTCGCCGAGCTCCGTGCGGTAGCAGGAGAACTTCGCCGACCCGGCGTGCGGGGCGTCCGGCAACGGACCGCCGCCGCGGGGCGGCAGGGGCGCGGCGCTCGGGTGCGGATCGGGGTGCCCCCGCCGCGTCCACGGGTACTTCAGGATCGCGGCCCGGACGGCGGCGGTGAGCCCGAGCCCCTCGCGGCCGGGGCCGTGCAGGTCGATGGTGGTGACGATCCGGAAGCTCTGCGCGTTGCCCTCGAACCCGTCGGTCAGGCCCAGCCGCTCGCGGGCCAGCCGGTCCAGCACCTGCTCGCCGAGGTGCCCGAAGGGCGGATGGCCGAGGTCGTGGGCGAGCGCGGCGGCCTCGACGACGTCCGGGTCGCAGCCACCGAGGCCGGCGACCGTCCGCTCGGGGGTGAGCTGTTCCGCGATGGCCCGGGCGACCTGCGCGACCTGCAGGCTGTGCGTCAGCCGGTTGTGCAGCAGGAGCCCGGAACCGGTGGGGCTCACCACCTGCGTCACCGCGGCGAGCCGGGCGAAGAACGGCGAGGCGGCGATGCGGTCCCGGTCCACCCGGAACGGGCTGCGCGCGAGCCCGGCCCCGGACTCGTCGGCGCCGGGCGCGCGGGCGGCCCGGGCGGACTCGGAGATCAGCGGCGGGAGCGCGGTCACGGCCGGGAGGTTAGCCCGCCCGCGGCCGGGTCCGCCCGTGCCGGTCAGGTGCGGGCCCGGTCAGGTGCGGGCCGGCGCTGCGGTCCCCGGCGCGCCTCCCGCTCAGAGCGGGCCGAGGCGCACGGGGATCCCGCCGACCGGGACGGGCAGGGACGTGTTGTCCCACCGCAGCCGGTAGCCGGGCGCCACGTCCCAGCGGTAGGTCCGCAGCATCTCGTGCAGGATCGCCGTCACCTCGAGGGTCCCGAACGCCAAGCCGATGCACTTGTGCACGCCGCCGCCGAACGGGACCCAGGCGTCCCTGTCCGAGCGGTCCTCGCGCCGGTCCGGGCCGAAGCGGTCCGGATCGAAGGTGTCCGGCTCCGTCCAGCACGTCGGGTCGAAGTGGTTCACCGCCTGCGCGACGACGACCCGGGTCCCCGCCGGCACGTGATGTCCGGCGACGGAGGTGTCCCGCACCGCGCTGCGCATCACGACCGGGACGGGCGCGTTCATCCGCAGGGCCTCCTTCACCACCCGCTCGAGCGTGGTCAGCGACCGCAGGGCCGCGGCGTCCGGCGGCGCGTCGCCCAGGGCGAGGGACTCCGCGCGGGCCTTCTCCTGCCACTCCGGGTTGCGGCCCAGGTGGTAGGCCGCGGCGGCCGTCGCCGTCGTCGACGTGTCGTGCGCGGCCATCATCAGGAAGATCATGTGGTTGACGACGTCGTCGTCGGAGAAGCGCTCGCCGTCCGGCGTCACGGCGTGGCAGAGCGCGGTGAACAGGTCGTCGCCGTCCCCGGAACGCTTGGCGGGCAGGGTCTCCCGGAACCACTGCTCCAGCACGGCCCGCCCGCGCAGTCCCTTGTGCCAGCGCGTCCCCGGGATCGGCCGGCGGACGAACGCGTTGGCCGCCCGCACGCAGTCCACGAACGCGCGGTTGATCCGGGCCGCCTCGGGCCCGCTCCGGCCGTCCATGAACACCCGCGTCGCGACGTCCAGGGTGAGCCGCTTCAGTGCCGGGTAGAGGCGCAGCTCCCGCTCCCAGGTCGGCACCATCTCGCGCACCACGGGGACGGTCTCGTCCACGTAGGACGCGACCCGGTCCGCCGTGAAGGCCTCCTGCATGATCCGCCGGTGGGCCTTGTGCTCGTCGAGGTCCAGGAGCATCAGGCCGCGGTGGAAGAACCGGTCGACGAGATCGCGCCAGCCCTGCTGGGAGAAGGCCTTGTCCCGGTTGGTGAGTACCTCGCGGGTGGCGGCGGGGCCGGTGACGACGACGGCGCGCCCGGCCGGGCTGCGCATCCACCACACGGGGCCGAGCCGCTCCGAGCGGAGCCGGGTGAAGTCGCTGCCGTGGCGGACGTACTGCAGGGCGTGGCCGAGCAGGGGCAACCCGTCGTCCCCGGGGACCGGACGCAGCCCGCCGGGGGCGCTGCTCAGCGCGCGCGGCTCCCCGTGACGGTCCAGCAGCGCCGCGTCCACCCGCTCCGGCACCGGCAGGGTCAGCACGGACGAGAAGCGTTCCCGCGCACGGGTGACGGCACGATCGACGACGGCCATGGATCTCCTTCGACACTCTGCTTCGGGTCGTGCCGACGTTAGACACTTCAGCATCATGTGTCCAGAATGTTGACGGCAAGGGATTCACCGTCCAGGGTGGGGTCGTGGAACCGCAGTCGATGGCCCAGCGTGCCCGCGCTCGCCTCCGGGACGACGCGCTCGACGCCGCCGAGGAGATGGTCGTCGGGCGGGGGTTCGCCGCGTTCTCGATGCGGGACCTCGCGACGCGCGTCGGGGTCAGCCGGCAGACGCTCTACAGCGAGTTCGGGGACCGGCGCGGCGTCGCCTCCGCGCTCGTCCTTCGCTCCACCCGGCGTTTCCTCGACGAGATCGAGGCGGCCCTGGCCGGTGAGCAGGACCTGCACGCCGCCTGGGTCGCCGCGGTGCGCGGCGCGCTGTCCACCGCGGCGGGCAACCCGCTGGTCAAGACCCTGCTGACGGGCGACGGCATGCCGGAGCTGTTCAGTACCGACAGCGAGCCGATCGTGGCGGCAGCCCGGGACCGGGCGTCGGCGTTCCTGCTCCGGCGCTGGCCGGACCTGGACCCGGACGACGTGGCCCTGGCCGCCGAGACCGCGACGCGGCTGACCGTCAGCCACCTGGTGCTGCCGCTGCACCCCGCGGACGCGGTCGCCCTGCAGATCGCGACGGTCGTGTGCCGGATCTGCGGCGTCAGCCGCGGGCGAGGCGGGGCAGCAGCGCCGAGGCGACCGTGATCATGAACGCGGCCGCGACGACCAGGACGCCGAAGTCCAGGGCGAGGTTCGTGTCCACGCCGATCAGGAGCCCCCGCAGCGCGTTGACCTCGTAGGACAGCGGGTTCACGTGGTTGATCGCCTGCAGCCAGCCGGGCATCAGCTCCACCGGGTACAGCGCGTTCGAGGCGAAGAACAGCGGCATCGTGATCGCCTGTCCGATCCCCATCAGCCGGTCCCGGGACAGCACCAGGCCGGCGATCGTGATCGAGAGGCAGCAGAAGAACGCCGAGCCGAGCAGGAGCGCGACGACCACGCCGAGGAGCTTCAGCGGGTTCGCGGTCAGCGAGACGCCGAGGACCAGGGCCAGGAGGAGCACGACGACCGCCTGCGCCACCGCCCGCACCCCGGCCGCGAACGCCTTCGCCGCGACGAGCGCGACGCGCGGTGTCGGCGTCACCATCAGCTTCGAGAGGACCCCGGCGTCCCGCTCCCAGATGATCTGGATGCCGTAGAAGATCGCGATGAACAGCGCGGACTGGGCGAGGATGCCGGGCGCGAGGAAGTCCAGGTACGGGATCGAGCCGGTCGGGATCGCGTGGATGCGGGTGAAGACCTGGCCGAAGACGATGAGCCACAACGCCGGCTGCACCGCACGGGTGACGAGCTCGGTGCGGTCGTGGCGCAGCTTCTGCAGCTCCACCAGGCACATGGTGGCGATCCGCGACAGCGCGGTCCGGGTGAGCCGGAGCGGCCCCGGCTCGGCGTCAGCCGACGCGGCCGGCGGTGCGGCGGGCAGCACGGACATCTCGCATCCCTCCTGTCTCGATGGTCCGGTCCGCAGGCTTCCCGTCCGCCTCACCGGACAGGGCGTCCCCGGTGTTGTGCCGGAAGACGTCGTCGAGGGTGGCATCCGGCCCGATCTCGGCCTTGAGCTCCGCGGGCGTGCCGAGCGCGCGGATCCGGCTGCGGTGCATGAGCGCGATCCGCTCGCAGTGCTCGTCCGCCTCCTGCATGGCGTGCGTCGTGACCAGCACCGTCATCCCGGTGGCCTCGCGGATCGCGGCGATCCGGTCCCACACGCCGTCGCGGGCGACGGGGTCCAGGCCGACCGTCGGCTCGTCGAGCACCAGCAGCTTCGGCGCACTGACCAGGGCCTGCGCCAGCTCGAGGCGGCGGACCATGCCGCCGGAGTAGGTCTTGGCCGGGCGGTCCGCGGCCTCGGTGAGGTCCATCGCGTCGAGCACGGACTCGACCTGCGCCCGGCGCTCGCGGCGGGGCACGTCGAAGAGCCGGGCGAAGAGCATCACGTTCTCCCGGCCGCTCAGCGTGCCGTCCGCCGAGAGCTGCTGCGGGACGTAGCCGATGAGCCGGCGCACGGCCGTCCGCTGCCGGGCGACGTCCCGACCGAGGACGGTGATCGCGTCCGGCGGAGCGGGCAGCAGCGTGGTGATCATGCGGATCGTCGTGGTCTTGCCCGCGCCGTTGGGGCCGAGCAGGCCGAAGACCTCGCCCCGGCGGACCTCGAGGTCCAGGCGGTCGACGGCGACGGTGGTGCCGAAGGCGTGCCGCAGCCCGGCGCAGCGGACGGCCGGGCCGGGGTGCGGGGACCCGGCGGACGCGGGATCGGTGCTCATGGGGTCTCCTCGGCCGACGCCAGCACGTCGAGCAGGTGGTGGAGGGCGGGCAGGGCCGCGGCGAGCGCGTCGACCTCGGCCGCGGGGAGCCGGTCCAGGGCGTCCCCGACGAGCTCGCGCCGGCTCGAACGCCACCGGGTCAGCCGTTCGGTGGCGGCGTCGGTGAGGTGCAGCCGGGCGGCGCGCCGGTCCGCCGGATCGGTCCCCCGGAGCAGGTACCCGGCCCCGACGAGCTGGTTGACCAGCGTGGACACGGAGTTCCCCGCGAGGTGCAGCGCCTGGGCGGACGCGGCGACCCCGATCCCCGGCTCGGCCTCGACGAGCTGCAGGAGCTCCACCTGGGCACCGCGCAGCGGCGGCCCCGGTATCCGCCCACGCAATCGTCGCCGCACCACCCGGCGCAGGCCGGTGACGGCGCCCATCAGGGCATCCGCGGTGAGGGTCGCGCTCGATGTGGTCACGCCGGCGACAATAGCTCGCAGTCAGAGGTAACGCGACCGGGCCGTGCGCCTCCCGCCGCACCCGGCGGCGGGACGCGCACGCGAGACGGCTAGGCGGCGACCGGGAGCCCGACGGCCGAGGCCAGCTCGTCGAGCAGGGCGATGTTCAGCTCGAACGCGTGCAGTGCCTCGTCCGTGACCTGCTGGCGGGCGAGCTCGTCGAACGGCGCGGTGTCCAGCAGCTCGCGGTAGCGGGTGCGGAACGCCGACGGGCTGCCGAGTGCGGCGAAGTCGTAGAACAGCGCGCCGGCGCCGGTGATCCCGTAGGTGCGCTCGAGGAGCTTGCCCACCATCTGGCCGCCGGCGAGATCGCCCAGGTAGCGCGTGTAGTGGTGCGCGACGTGCACGGCCGCGGACGTGGTGCCCGCGGTGCGCAGCCGGTCCGCGTAGGCCTGGGTGGCGGGCAGGACGGTGAGCCGCTGCTCCCAGCCCGGCCCGCGGAGGAACTCCAGGTCCGCGCGTAGCGCGGGTACCCGGCGTAGCTCGTCGATGACGAAGGGGCGGCCGACCGGATCCGTCCGCATCGCGTCGGTCGCCGCCTCCAGGGCGCCGTAGAGCACCCAGTACTGCTCGGCGAGCAGGGCGTAGGCGTCCAGGGGCAGGCGGCCGCCCAGCAGCTCGTCCATGTAGGACGAGTGGTGCGCGCGTTCGTGCGCCGCGCGGGTGGAGGAACGCAGGGCCTGGGACAGCGGGGAAAGGTCGCTCACCGGTTGCCTCCGCACGTTTTCGTGACGCCGTGTCAGAAAACGAGCGTACGGCAGCGCTGGCGATGAGGCTAGCCTAAGTTCGCGCCCACGGCCCGCAGGACGACCCGGACCGCCGCCTCGATCGTCCCCGGGACGTCCGGCGGCGCGACGTCCACGATCTGCCGGGCCGACAGCGCCGCCCCGATCATGGCCACGAGCACCGCCGGGTCCTCGTCTGCCATCTGACCTGCGGCGACGCCGTCCCGCAGGATCGCGGTCAGGCGCCGGGTCAGCGGGTCCGCGTGGGCGGCGATCCGCCGGTACGCGACCGGGTCGAGCGCGGAGGCGAGCGTGGGGCCGGGCGGGAGATGGAAGTCCGCGAGCCGCCGCAGCTGCAGCCGGACGTACACCGCGAGCTGGTCGACCGGCGTCGACGCGGCGTCCAGGGCCTCGGTGAGGTCCTCGACGTACCGGGCGGCCTCGTGCTCGACGAAGGCGACGAGCAGGCTCGACTTGTCCGGGAAGTGGTTGTAGACCGACGAGCGGCCGACGCCGGCCGCGGACGCGACCCCGGACAGCGTGACGGCCTCGAAGCCGCCCTCGTAGAGCTGCTCGCGCAGCGCGTCGAAGAGCCGGCTGCGGACCTCGCTGCGGTGCTCGGTGAGCGACCGTCCGATGATCTTCGGCATCGGTCCCCCCGTCGTCCGTGCGGTTCGCCGTGCCCGTCCGGGCCGATCGTCCGTGCCGGTCGGGCGGGTGCTCAGTCTACGGTGATCGCACCACGGGGTGTGCCGTCGAAGGTGATCTCCGCTCCCGGCCGCGGCTCGGGCCACGGCGGTCGGCCGGCTCCCGGGGTCCTCGCCGGCACCTCGTCCGGGTGTCGGTCGAGGGTGTCGAGGCTGCGGTCCCACAGCGCGCGGTACGGGGCCGGCCGGGCGTCGAGCTCGGCGAGCGGTTCCGGGCGCAGGGCGTAGCGCCGGCGTTGGGCGTCGGCCTGCACCTCGACGAGCCCGGCCTCGCGCAGGACGCGGAGATGCTCCGAGGTCCCGGGCCGGCTGGTCCCGAGCTCGGCGGTCAGCTCGCCGACGCGCCGCGGGCGTTCGCGGAGCAGCGCGGGCGCGGCAGACCTGGGACGCTGTGACCCATGAGCGACGAGCAATGGTTCTACTGCCTCAAGCACCACACCGTGGAGCCGAGTGAGGGCTGCCGGGCCGCGGACCGGCTGGGCCCGTACCCGGACAAGGAGACGGCCGCGCGGGCGCTCGAGATCGCGCGTGAGCGGACCGAGGCCGCGGACCGCGCCGACGAGGAGTGGCGGGAGAAGGGGAGTACGACGAACTGAACGCTCGCCCGGTTCGCCTTCCATGCGTACGCTTCCCGCGATGATGCAGTTGCATCGACAGTGCATCGACGCCGCCCCGCTCCGGGTCCGTCGTCGGGCAGTGGGGTTCGAGGCGAGGGAGCATGGCGATGACGGCGGATCCAGCCGGTCGGGTGGTCGTGGTGACCGGGGGCAGTCGCGGCCTCGGGCGGGAGATGTGCCGCTCGTTCGCCGCGGACGGACATCGGATCGTGGTGGCCAGCCGCAAGGTCGAGGCGTGCGAGAAGCTCGCCGCCGAGCTGCGCTCGGAGTTCGGGGTCGAGGCCATCGGCGTCGCGTGCCACGTGGGGCGGTGGCAGGACTGTGACGCGCTGATCGACCGGGTGCTGGCCGAGTACGGCCGGATCGACGTACTGATCAACAACGCCGGCATGTCCCCGCTGTACCCGTCGCTCGGCGAGATCTCCGAGGAGCTCTTCGACAAGGTCATCGGCGTGAACCTCAAGGGCGCCTTCCGGTTGGCCGTCCGCGCGGGGGAGGCGATGCAGGCCGGGGACGGCGGGCAGATCGTCAACGTCAGCAGCATCGCGGCGGTCGTCCCGGCCGTCGGTGAGCTGCCCTACGCCGCGGCGAAGTCCGCGCTGAACACGATCACCCTCGGCCTCGCGCGCGCGTTCGGCCCGACGGTGCGGGTCAACGCGGTCATGCCCGGCATGTTCCGCACGGACATCAGCCTGGCCTGGGACGAGGAGATGATCGCCCACGGCAGCGCGGACGCGGCGCTGAAGCGGATCGGCGAGCCGCACGAGATCGTCGGCGCGATCCGGTACCTGACCGGGGAGGGATCGAGCTTCACCACCGGCTCGGTCCTGAAGGTGGACGGGGGCATGGCGTGGTCACCGGCGTGAACGACGCCGGCACCGCCGGCCGCACCACCCAGGCGGAGGGCCAGGACACCCGCACCCGGCTGCTCAACGCGGCCGAGACACTCTTCGCCGAGCGGGGCACCGAGGCGGTGTCGCTGCGCGAGATCGGCCGTGCGGCCGGTGCGCGCAACGTCATCGCCGCGCAGTACTGGTTCAACGACCGGGACGGGCTGATCCGTGCGCTGCTGGACCGGCACCGCACGGAGATCGAGGCCCGCCGCCACGCCCTGCTCGACGCCTACGAGAGCGGCGGGGGCGCGGAGGGCGGCAGTGACCGCGGCGCCCGCTTCCACGCGCTCGCCGGCGCGATCGCCCGACCGTACGCGGTGAAGCTCGACCAGGGGGCGAGCGGTGCGGGCTACCTGCGCACCGTCGCGGACCTGATCACCCGGCCCGAGCCGGCGATCGAGCCGCTGGGGATCGACGGCAGCGACTCCAGCATCATGCGCTGGCGCCTGCTGGTCGAGCCGCTGCTCGAACCGGAGGCCGTCGCGCTGCACCGCCGCTTCCACGTCATCCGGTTCGTGGCCGTCGAGCTCGCCCAGCGGTCCCGGGTGCCCGGCCGGACGGACCACCGGCTGTTCGTCAGCCAGCTGGTCGACGCCGCCGCGGGCCTGCTCTCGGCCGGGGTGTCGGAGGAGACCCGCCGGCTCAGCGCCGGGCGCAGGCAGAAGGCGGAGGCGTGACCGCCTCGGGGGTCGACCGCGGGTCCGTGCGCGAGCTGATCGACCTCGACCGGCTGTCGGAGTGGCTGCGCGCGAACGGCCACGAGGGCCGGATCGGCGACGTCGAGCCGCTGGCCGGGGGCACCCAGAACGTCGTCGTCCGGCTGGAGCTCGACGGCCGGCAGGTCGTCCTGCGCCGCCCGCCGCCGCATCCGCGCCCGACGAGCAACCGCACGATGTCCCGCGAGATCGCGGTCCTGCGGGGGCTCGCCGGCACGGACGTCCCGCACCCCGGGTTGATCGCGGGCTGCGAGGACCTCGACGTCCTGGGCGTCGTGTTCTACCTGATGGAGGCCGTCGACGGGGTCAACCCGGGCGAGACGATCAGCCCCGCCCAGGCGGCGGACGCGTCGCTGCGGCACGGCGCGGCGCTGGCCGTCGCCCGCGCGGTGGCCCGGCTCGGTGCGGTCGATCCGGTGGCGGCCGGCCTCGGGTCGATGCGGAAACCGGGGAGCTTCCTGGGCAAGCAGGTTCCGCAGTGGACCGCGCACCTGGAGTCCTACCGGGAGTTCCCGGACTACGAGGCGAACGGGTTGCCGGACGTCGATCTCGTCGCGCGCTGGCTGGAGGACAACCGGCCCCCGGACGCGGCCCCGGGGCTCATGCACGGGGACTTCCACCTCAACAACGTGCTGCTCGATCCCGTCGAGCCGCGGGTCGCGGCGATCATCGACTGGGAGATGTGCACGGTCGGGGACCCGCTGCTGGACCTCGGCTGGCTGATGGTCACCTGGCGGCAGGAACCGGTGGTGATGGACGTCGGGGGACCGTTCGCGCAGGCGGGCGGGCTGCCGACGCGCGCGGAGCTCGTCGAGGCCTACGCCTCGGCCGGGGGCCGCGAGCCGGTGCACATCGACTGGTACACCGCGCTGGCGGGCTTCAAGCTCGGCATCGTCCTGGAGGGGACGAAGGCGCGCGCCTCGGCCGGCCTGGCCCCCGTCGAGACGGGGGACAAGCTGCACATCAACGCGCAGGGCCTGCTGGGCCTGGCGGGCAAGATCGCCCGGGGTGAGTGGTCCGTCCTGGACTGACAGTCCTGTGTGCAGGGCGGGGGCGTGACGCTCGCCGTCCGGTGCGACGCGCGCAGTCGACCCCGCGCGTCGGGCCGGACGGCGCGCGGGGCTCGGGCGCGGTGCCGCTCAGGCGGTGGCGGTCCGGTGCACCCCGGCCAGGTGCGTGTAGGCCGCCGCGTTGAGCAGGATCGACTTCCGCTCCTGTTCGCTCAGCTCCTTGCGCACCTTCCCCGGGACGCCCGCGACCAGGGAGTTCGGCGGGACCACCATTCCCTGGGTGATCACCGCGCCCGCGGCGATCAGGGAGCCGGAGCCGATCGTCGCGCCGTTGAGGACGACCGCGCCCATCCCGACCAGGACGTCGTCGCCGATCGTGCAGCCGTGGAGCACGGCGCGGTGCCCGACGCTCACCCCGGCGCCGACCGTGCACGGGAAGCCGGGATCGGCGTGGACGACGGTGCCGTCCTGGATGTTGGAGCGCTCGCCGATCGTGATCGTGTCCATGTCCCCGCGGAGCACGCAGGTGTACCAGACACTCGCCCCGGCGCGGAGGGTCACGCGGCCGGCGAGGACGGCGCCGGGGGCGACCCACGCCTCGGGGTGGACGTCGGGCGCGACGCCGTCGAGGGTGATCCCGGCGTCGGGGTTGATCATTTAGGCCTCCAGTTCGCGGACGGGGGAGCCGTCGAGGAACGCGCGGACGTCCTCGGCGATGTCGTCGTGGAAGCCGCGGTAGGACTCGGCGCTCACGTATCCGGTGTGCGGGGAGAGCACGGTGTTCGGTGCCCGGCGCAGCGGATGGTCGCGGGGCAGCGGCTCGGTGTCGAAGACGTCGAGGGCGGCACCGGCGAGGCGACCGGACATCAGGGCGTCGAGCAGGGCGCCCTCGTTCACGATCGGTCCCCGTGAGGTGTTCACCAGCAGCGCACCGGGCTTCATCAGCGCGAACTCCGCCGCCCCAACGGTGTCGACGGACCGCGCGGACAGCACCAGGTGGACGCTGAGCACGTCCGCGCCGGCGAAGAACTCGTCGTGCGGCAGCGCCTGCACGCCCACCTCGGCGGCGCGCTCCGCGGTGAGGTTGGTGCTCCACGCCGTCACCCTCATCCCGAACGCCCGCGCGACCGGCAGCATCGCCGCGCCCAGCCGCCCGAGCCCGACGAGGCCGAGCGTCTTCCCGGCGAGCACGGTCCCGAGCCCGAGCTGCCAGCCTCCGGCGCGGACCGCGGCGTCCTGGGCGGGGACGTTGCGGGCGAGGGCGAGGAGCAGCGCCCAGGTGTGCTCGTTCGTCGAGGACGAGCCGGCCGGGTTGTCCGTCCCGCACACCGTGATGCCCCGGGCGCGGGCCGCGGCGACGTCGATCGAGGCGTTGCGCATGCCGGTCGTGACCAGCAGCCGCAGGTCCGGCAGCCCCTCCAGCACCGCCGCCGTGATCGGGGTGCGCTCGCGCATGCAGACCACCGCGTCGAACCCCGCGAGCCGCGTGACCAGCCGGTCCGGGTCCGCCACGTGGTCCGTGAACGAGACGGCCTCGACGCCGGACGGCAGGTTCAGCAGGTCGAGGGCGACGTCCTGGTAGTCGTCGAGCAGGGCCAGCCTCACGCGCCCGCCGCCTTCCGGAACGCGGCGAGGATCTCGTCGCTGAACAGCACGAACCGGACCAGCTCGACGGCCGTCTCCGCCTGCCGCACGGTCTCGACGGCGATCCGCGCGGCGTCGTCGATCGGCCAGCCGTAGACCCCCGCGGACACCGCCGGGAACGCGACGCTCGTCGCGCCCAGCCCGTCCGCCACGAGCAGGGACTCGCGGTAGGCCGAGGCCAGGAGGGCCGAGCGGTCCTCCCGCTTCGCGTACACCGGGCCGACGGTGTGGATCACCCAGCGGGCGGGCATGCGGCCGGCCGTGGTCGCGACCGCCTGCCCGGTCGGCAGGCCGTCCTTCAACGGCCCGGCGCGCAGCTCCCGGCACTCCTTGAGGATGTCCGGGCCGCCCGCGCGGTGGATGGCGCCGTCCACGCCGCCGCCACCGAGCAGGCCCGAGTTCGCCGCGTTCACCACGGCGTCGACCTGCTGCTCGGTGATGTCGCCCTGCACCAGCTCGATGCGCGTCATCATCGGTCACCTCTCAGCTTGCGCAGCAACGGGATCGCCGCGATCTTCTCCTCGGTCAGGGACTCCCAGAGGACCTCCCCGGTCGGCCGCGCCCCGCGCCCGGGGCGGCAGTCGATGATCCGCTCCGGGGTGACGACGACGTCCACCGGGATGTCGTGCGCGGCCGTCGGGATCACCCCGGAGGGCCGGACCTGCAGCTCGTGCACGGTCGTGACGACGAGCGTCCGCCCCGAGATCAGCCCGGCGGCACCCGCGATCGCGAACTCCAGGTCCGCGAACCCGCCGCCCTTGCCGAGCCGGGCGCCGTCCTCGCCGACCGCGACGCAGCCCGTGACGACGAGGTCCACCGGGTCCAGCTCGTCGACGGACACCCGGCGGGCCGAGCGGGTGGCGTTGGCGATCGAGACGGCCTTGCGCGGCGGATCGGCGAGGTGCTCCGGGTCGAGGAGGAAGAACGGGTCCTGCTCGGCGAGCTTCGGGACGGCCATGTAGAGCGTCTTGCCGTCCTCGAGGGCCCGCTGCCGGACGGGGAGCTGCGCCGAGTCCGGGTTGGACTTGATCGCGGCGGCGTCCTTCCATTCCGGCAGCGACCGCACCAGCTCGGCGGCCGCCTCGGCGCCGGTGAAGTTGGAGATGCGGTGCCGCGCACCGGGGAAACGTGCGACCCTGGCCTCGGTGAGTGCGGTCCAGACCTCGTCCCGCAGCGCCGCCTTCGCGGCGAGCACCTCGGGGTCACCGCCGGCATCGTGATCGTGACGGCGCGGGGATCGAGGCATGGCGCCATCGTGCACCTCCGGCGCTCGTGCGCGGAAATCGTCGAGGGAACGTGGTCGTCCGCGCCCGGGCGCAGAATGGGCTCATGATCCCGCACAGTTCGCACTGGGGTGCGTTCTCGGCCGAGTGGGTCGACGGCGAACTCGTGGTGCTGCCCCACCCGGGAGACCCGAACCCGTCGCCGGTCCTGCAGAACCTGCCCGCGTCGGTGTCGCACCGGGCGCGGATCGCGAGCCCCGTCGTCCGGCGGGGATGGCTGGAGGACGGCCCCGGCCCGGACGAGCGGCGCGGCCGGGACGAGTTCGTGCAGGTGAGCTGGGACGAGGTGCTGGACCGCCTCGGTGCCGAGCTGCGCCGGGTGTACGACGAGCACGGGCCGCGGGCGGTCTACGGCGGCTCCTACGGCTGGGCCAGCGCCGGACGCTTCCACCACGCGCAGGGCCAGCTGCACCGCTTCCTGTCGCTGGCCGGCGGGTACACCCGCTCGGTCAACACCTACAGCGGTGGCGCGGCGGAGGTCCTGATCCCGCACGTCCTCGGCCCGTTCGACCCGGTGACCCGCTCCGTCGTCACCTGGGACCAGGTCGCGCGGCACACCGACACGGTGCTCGCGTTCGGCGGGATGGCGCTGAAGAACTCGACGGTCGGCGCGGGCGGGGTGAGCCGGCACGTCGAACGGGACGCGATGCGGGCGGCGAAGACCCGCGGCGCCCGGTTCGTGCTGGTCAGCCCGCTGCGCGCGGACCTCCCGGAGGACGTCGACGCCCGCTGGCTGCCGATCGAGCCCGGCACGGACACGGCGCTGATGCTCGGCCTGGCGCACACCCTGCTGACCGAGAACCTCCACGACCGACGCTTCCTCGACAGCCGCACCGCGGGCTGGCCGGTGTTCGCCGCGTCGCTGCAGGGCCGGGACGCGGTCTGGGCGTCGCGCATCTGCGGCCTGCCCGCCGACGACATCCGGGACCTGGCCCGCACGATCGCCCGCGGCCGCACCCTGATCACCGTCTCGCAGTCCCTGCAGCGCGCCGAGCACGGCGAACAGCCCGTCTGGGCCGGACTCGCGCTCGCGGCGATGCTCGGCCAGGTCGGGCTGCCCGGCGGCGGGTTCGTCTACGGCCTCGGCTCGCTGGGCCACTACGGCCGCACCCGCAACGCGGTCCCGGTGCCGTCGCTGGTCCGTACGATCAACCCGGTGCGGGACTTCATCCCCGTCGCCCGTGTCGCGGACATGCTGCTGCACCCCGGCGAGCCCTACGAGTACAACGGGGAGCGCCGCACCTACCCGGACACGAGGCTCCTCTACTGGTGCGGCGGCAACCCGTTCCACCACCACCAGGACCTCAACCGGCTGCGCCGGGCCGTCGCCCGGGTGGACACCTTCGTCGTGCACGAGCCCGCCTGGACGGCCACCGCCCGGCACGCGGACGTCGTGCTGCCGTGCACGGTCACGCTGGAACGCGACGACATCGGCGCCGGTCAGACGGACCCGCTCGTCGTCGCGATGCGCCGGGCCGCGAAACCCTACGGCGAGGCGCGCGACGACTACGCGATCTTCACCGGGCTCGCCGCCCGGCTCGGCGTCGCGGAGGCGTTCACCGAGGGCCGCACCGCCCGGGACTGGCTCGAACACCTGTGGGGACGCACGCAGAAGGCGCTGGCGGGCAAGGGCTTCCCGGCGCCGGACTTCGACGAGTTCTGGGCCGCGGGGGAGTGGGAGCTACCCCCCGGGCCCGACGACGGCGGCCTGCTCGCCGCGTTCGGCGCGGATCCCGTGGGCCATCCGCTGCCCACCCCGAGCGGGAGGATCGAGCTCGCCTCCACGACCATCGCCGGCTTCGGCTACGCCGACTGCCCCGGCCACCCGTCCTGGCTCGAGCCCACGGAGGTGCCGGACGCGCGGCACCCGCTGCGGCTCGTCGCCAACCAGCCCGCGACGAGGCTGCACTCCCAGCTGGACTTCGGTGCGACGAGCGCGGCGGGCAAGGTCCGCGGGCGCGAGGTCGTGCGGGTGCACCCCGGGGACGCGGCCGCGCGCGGCATCGCGGACTCCGACATCGTCCGGCTGCACAACGACCGCGGCTCCTGCCTGGCCGCCGCCCGGCTCACCGACGAGGTCCGGCGCGGCGTGGTCCAGCTGCCCACCGGGGCCTGGTACACCCCGCTGGACCCCGACGATCCCACCTCGCCCTGCGTGCACGGCAACCCGAACGTGCTGACCCGCGACGTCGGCAGCTCGCGGCTCGCGCAGGGCTGCACCGGGCAGCTGACGGTCGTGCAGCTCAGCCGCTGGGAGGGCGAGGTCCCGCCGGTCCGGGCGCACGAACCCCCGGCCGTCGTGCCGCGGACGTAGCCGGGGGTCGTCGCCCGGGGGACGCAGCCGGGGGACGTGACCCGGGGTACCCGACGGTCAGCCCTTGCGGGAGGCCCAGGCCCGGATGCGGTCCTCGGGGCGGCGGATGCCCCCGAGCTCCCGGACGGCCGCGACGAGGGCCGGATCGGCGGTGTGCTGCGCGACGGCCCGCTCGGCCGCGGCGAGCTCGGCGGCCGCCGTCTCGTCCGCCCGGGAGTTGTCCAGCTCGTTGCCGCCGATCTCGGCCCACCGCTCGCCGTCGGCGCCCTCGGCGTCCTGCGGGGACCGGCCGCGGTCGGTGTTGTACGGGCTGTCCGCGGGCAGCCGGCCGGTGAACCGGCCGTAGGCGCCCACGCACAGCAGCAGCCCGCCGACGACCAGGCTGAAGATCACGTTGGGCATCCGGAAGGCGAGCAGGTTCAGGTCGGTGTCCAGCAGCAGGACGTTCACGATGCCGGACGCCATGAACAGGGCGCCGACGATCATCTCGGTGGTCGACGCCATCCGGCCGCCCCGGACGGCGGCGAGGATCAGCACCGCGCCGAACACGACCGAGATCACGGACAGCAGCCCGTTGGAGGACAGCCCCAGGACGGGGGTGCCCTCGGTGGAGAAGAAGTCCAGCCGGCGGACGAGACCGAGGACGGCGAAGACCCACAGGCCCGCCCCGATGACCGCCGATCCCGTTCGGTGGATCCGGTCGAGACGCGTCCGGGGACCGTCCTTCCGGGTGGCGCCGGTGGCGGCGGTTCGTGCGCTCATCAGGTCCTCCTCGAGCAGTGTTCGAGAAGGGAATGACCCGATTCGTACCGCGTCAAACCTTGTTCACGTCTCGGGCGCCTCAGTTCCCGGAGCGCAGGGCCTCGATCAGCTCCTCCTCGGACATGCCGGACCGGCCCTCGACACCGATCTCCTGCGCCCGCCGGTAGAGATCGTCCCGGGTCCAGTCCTCGTAGCCGCCCGACCTGCCGCCACGCCTGCCGACCTCGGACCTCCCGTCCCGGGCAGCCGCGTTCGCGATGCGTGCGGACTTCTCCTCGGAGTTGCCCTCGTCCCGCAGCTCCTCGTACATCTTCTCGTTCTTGATGCTCGGATTCGCCATGACGGTCGCGTACCCCGTGTCGCCCGACGGAACACCCCCACTCGGCGTAGCGTCCGCAGCAGTGCCCGCGACCGTGCGGGCGGAGTGAAGGCGGTAGCTCGATGGGTCTGATCGTTGCCCTGCTGGTGATCTGGCTGGTCGTCGTCGTGATCGGGTTCGTGGTGAAGTCGCTGTTCTGGCTGGCGATCGTCGGGATCGTCCTGTTCCTCGCGACCGGCGCCTACGGCGCGATCAAGCGCCGCGCCTCCGGCCAGCTGCGGTAGCCCGGACCCCCCTGCGAACCGGACCCCGCGCGCCGGCGGGCCGCTCACCCTGGCCCGGCCGTGTCGGGGCCGGTGGGTAGGCTCGGTGCGTGAGTTTCACGTTGCTTCCCGCGGTCGATGTCGCCGACGGTCAGGCCGTCCGTCTCGTGCAGGGGGAGGCCGGTACCGAGACCGGGTACGGGGACCCCCTCGAGGCCGCGCTGACCTGGCAACGCGACGGCGCCGAGTGGATCCACCTCGTGGACCTCGACGCCGCGTTCGGCAAGGGCTCCAACGCCGAGCTGCTGGCCTCGGTCGTGGGCGCCCTCGACGTGAAGGTCGAGCTGTCCGGCGGGATCCGGGACGACGAGTCGCTGGCCCGTGCGCTCGCCACCGGCTGCGCCCGGGTCAACCTCGGCACCGCCGCGCTGGAGAACCCGGAGTGGTGCGCCAAGGTGTGCGCGGAGCACGGGGAGAAGATCGCCGTCGGGCTGGACGTCAAGATCTCCGACGGCCGGCACCGCCTCGCCGCGCGCGGCTGGACGCAGGACGGCGGGGACCTCTGGGAGACCCTGGAGCGGATGGACCGGGACGGGGTGGCGCGCTACGTCGTCACGGACGTCAGCAAGGACGGCACGCTGCAGGGACCGAACGTCGAGCTGCTGAAGAAGGTCGCCGCGGTGACGCCGTCCCCGGTGATCGCCTCCGGTGGCATCTCGACCGTGCAGGACCTGGTCACGCTGGCCGAGGCGGGCTCGATCGAGGGCTCCATCGTCGGCAAGGCGCTCTACGCGGGCCGGTTCACCCTCGCCGGGGCCCTCGCCGCCGTGAACGCGGTCGGCTGACGTGGGCGTCGCGGTCCGTGTCATCCCCTGCCTGGACGTCGACGCCGGGCGGGTCGTGAAGGGCGTCAACTTCAAGGAACTCCGGGACGCCGGGGACCCGGTCGAGATGGCCGCGGTCTACGACGCCGAGGGCGCGGACGAGC
>JAOZVV010000015.1 GCA_025869365.1 Pseudonocardia sp. | reverse complement strand
CCCCGCCCCCCGCGGGGCCCCCCCCCCCCCCCGGGCGGGCCGGGGGGCTACCCCGGGCCCCGCCGCCCAGAATCCCGCCGCCGCCCCCGGGCGGTCGAGCAGCCACGCGGCCACCCCCGCCGCGAGCGCCGCGCCGGTCACCCCCAGCAGGCCCGCCTCGAGGTGACGTGGGCGCAGCCCGCTCATCCCGCCGAGGGCCGTCCGGACCAGCGGGGCTCGACCTCGGCCCACTCCCGCTCCCAGGCGCGCGCGTTGATCCGGAACGTCGCCGCCCGCACCCCGGCCCGCGCCCGCCGGACGACGTAGCCCAGCAGGAGCAGCAGGACAGCGGCGTCGGCGAGCGCCACCCAGACGGCCGTGCCCGTGGTCATCGGCGCGGCGACCGGACGACCCTCGGCGTCGACCCAGAGCGGGATCTCCTCGCCCGCCCTCGGCCGGTCCGTGACCCGCACGTCCCCGGCCCGCGACCGGCCGTCGGGCGTGCTCCAGACCGCGGGCACGGCTCTCGGCAGGGTGCCCCCACCTCGGACCGCGGGCGGGACGGGCGCGTCGGCGGTGGCGACGGCGACGACCTGCGTCCGGTCCGCCGCCTCGCGCACGGCACGGTCCGACCCGCCGCGATAGACCGAGAGGGCGAACAGGCCGATGACCAGGACGGCGACGACGGTGCCCAGCCGGAGGACCGTGGCTGCGGCCTCCTCGACGCGGTCCGTGCGGCGTCGCGTCCCGGCCTGGTGAGGTGCGGTCCGCCCGGACCCGTCACGGTGCGTACTGCTCGCCATCGCCCTCTCCTCCCCCTACGGACACGAGCCTGGTCCGCGCGCGGGCGGCCGGGCAGCGTCTCGGGACCCCGGTCGGTGGGCCGTTGGTCCCGCCGCGGCGGTGCCGCTCGACCGGCGCGAGCGGTTCACCGACCGGGACGGATGCCGCCGTCGGCGGGCCCTTCGGACCTGACCACCCGCCGCTGTCCGCGAGACCGTGATCCCATGGCCCCCCGCATCGTCCTGCTGCACGCGACCGCCGACGGCTCGACCACCGGGATCGCGGACCGCATCGGCGAGGTGCTGGAACGCGCCGGGTGCACGGTGCACGGCCGGCGGCTCGACGAGGGGGCGCCGGCGGACCCGGTCGAGCTCGCCCACGCCGACGCCGTCGTCGTCGGCAGCGCGGTGCACGACATGGCCTGGCTGCCGCCCGCGCTCGCCGCCCTCCGTGACCTCGCGGCACTCGACCCGCCCCCGCCGCTGTGGTGCTTCAGCGTGGGGGGCGTCCAGCCCCACGGGCCGCTGACCCGCGCCCTCGCCGCCCAGGAGGTCCGCCGCGTCGAGCGCGGCTTCCCGGCGGGCCTGCGCCCGCGGGACCACAGACTCTTCGGCGGGATCGTGCGGTTCGCCGGGCTGCCGTTGTGGGGCAGGCTGTTCTACCGGTTCGTGGCCGGCGGCCGGCCCGGGGACCACCGGGACTGGGCCGCGGTCGAGGC
Source organism: Pseudonocardia sp. (assembly GCA_025869365.1). GTDB lineage: Bacteria > Actinomycetota > Actinomycetes > Mycobacteriales > Pseudonocardiaceae > Pseudonocardia. The sequence goes on along the minus strand of JAOZVV010000015.1, from coordinate 16,706 downwards.
GTGGGCGGGCACGGTCGCCACCGCGCCGGCGGCGAGCCCGTCCCCCGGCGACGGACCGGCCGCGCGACCACGACCAGGGGCCCGGTAGCAGGGATCTCCGGCCGGTTGTGCCGGGGCCGCGCCCGGCCGACGCTCACCCCGCACCGGACGAGGAGGACGCCGTGCCCACCACAGACCTGAGCGCCGTACGCCTGCCCATCACCCCCGGCCCCGAGATGGCCGCCCTGCGCCGCTTCCACCGCGACGTCACGTGGACCGGCACCATCAGCAAGGGCGGGATGGGCCCGGGGACGCCCGCGATGACCGCCCGCGGCCGCGGGACCCACGGCACGATCCAGGACGGGCGCTGGATCGTCGGCGACTACCGTCAGGAGCAGTTCCTCACCGACGGCACGCCCGTGCTGACCTGGCAGCTGCACTGGGTCGCCGGGTGGGACCCCGCCGCGGACGCCTACCGGGCCACGGTCGCCGACTGCTACGGCCACGCCGAGGTCCTGCAGGGCCACCTCGACGGCGACCGGCTCGTGTTCGAGTCCGAGGCCGGCGCGCCGGTCCGCCTCCGGCTCACCTGGGACGTGAGCGAGCCGGGGATCCTGCTCTGGCGCAACGAGGTCTCCGCCGCCGAGGGGCCCTGGTCCCTGGTCGAGGAGTACCGCTGCAACCCGGTCCACGCCGATCCTCGGTAGGCACGCGCGGCACCGACGGGCCCGGTTCGGGTCCTCCGGCCGGCAGCGCCAGGGACCGACGACCCTGCGGGCGCGGCCCGGACCGGCGGACAGTGGGGACCGTCCGACACCACCGACGCACCGGAGGACTCCATGAGCACCGTCTCCCGCCGTGAGCGGCCCGACGTCTCACCGCTCGGCCGGATGGACAAGCTGTTCGACGAGTGGTTCCGCTCGTTGCCCATGCGCCGCCCCTTCGGCCTCGCCTGGGACATGCCGGGTGAGGACCTCATCCGGGTCGACGAGTACCGGGACGGCGACACCCAGGTGATCAAGGCCGAGCTGCCGGGCATCGACCCGGCCAAGGACGTCCAGATCACCGCGGCCGACGGGATGCTGCGGATCAAGGCGGAGCGCCGGATCGAGCAGGACCGCGAGGACAAGGGCTACACCCGCCATGAGATCCGCTACGGCTCGATGACCCGCAGCCTGCCCCTTCCCGAGGACGTCGCCGAAGGCGACATCTCCGCCACCTACCGCGACGGCATCCTCGAGATCAAGGTCCCGGTCCCGCCCGCCAAGGCCGCCCCGGAACCCGTCACCATCCCGGTCAGCACGAGCTGACCCGGCCCACCGCGACGTGCCGCGTCAGCCCGGCGGCGGAGCCGCCGCCGCGGGGACCGTCCACTGCAGACGGGTGCCGTGCGGCTCCACCGTGGTGATCGTCAACCGGCCGCCGCGGCGTTCGGCCCGGCGGCGCAGGTTGGCCAGGCCGCTGCGCCGCCCCGCCGGGCCGAGGCCGACCCCGTCATCGCGGATCACGAGGCTCAGCTCGCCCTGCCCGTCCACCACGAGATCGACCTCGACCCGGTGGGCGTGCGCGTGCTTGGCCACGTTGGCCAGGCTCTCCCGCGCGACCGCACACACGTCGTCGGCCAGGTCCGAGCGCGCGGCCGGACCGAGGCCGGACAGCACGGTGTCGACCGGGCCGGAGATCCGCAGCTGGGGCGTGTGACCGAGCGCCACCGCCGAACCGGTGACCACGTCGAGCACCTCCGATCTCAGGCCCTCGGCGGTGTCGTCACGGCCGCGCTGGATGGCGAAGATGCTGGTGCGGATGCGCGCGATGGTGTCGTCCAGGTCCCCGACGACCGCCCGGACCCGGTCGGCGTTCGCCGGGTCGAGCCGGCCCGCCAGCCCTTGCAGGGCCAGCCCGGAGGCGAACAACCGCTGGATGACGTGGTCGTGCAGGTCCGCCGCGATGCGCTCCCGCTCGTCGAGCATCGCCGAGCGCTCCCCCTCCGCGCGGGCCTCGGCGAGCTCCAGGGCGAGCGCGGCCTGGGTGGCGAACCCGGCGGCCATCCGCAGGTCCTCCTCGCGGAACGCGACCCGTCCGCTGAGCCGGGCCACCGCGAGCACCCCGGTCGCGCGGGCGGTGCCGGTGAGCGGCACGACGAGCACGGGGCCGATGTCGATGGCCTCGGCCAGCAACGCGGGGGGCAGCCCGGGGTGGTCGTGGGCGTCGGCCAGCCGCAACGGCGTCCCGCTGGTCAGGACGTGCGCGCACAGGCTCGCATCGGTCGGGCTGACGTGCCCGACGAGCTCGGCGGCGCGCTCGGCCGTCGCGGGACCCCCGACGGCGGTCGCGACGCGGAGGATGCGCCCCTCGCGGTCGGGCAGCAGGACCGCGACCAGGTCCGCGTCGGCGAGCCGATGGGCGTGCTCGGCGATCTCCCGCAGCGGCGGCCCGCCGGCCGGGTCGAGCATGAGCCGGGTGACCTCGGCGATGGCACCGAGCCACTCCCCCCGGCGGCGGGTGGCCTCGAACTGCCGGGCGTTGTCGATCACGACCGCCGCCGTCGCCGCCAGCGAACGGGCCAGTTCCTCGTCCTCGGCGGTGAACCCGCCGCGTTCGCTGTCGGTGAGGTAGAGGTTGCCGAACACGGTGTCGCGGATGCGGATCGGCACCCCCAGGAAACCGGTCATCGGCGGATGACCGGGCGGGAACCCGGAGCTGCGGGGGTCCGCGGCGAGATCGTCGAGCCGGATCGGGTGCGGATCCTCGATCAGCGCGCCGAGCAGCCCCTTGCCCTCGGGCAGGTGCCCGATCCCGGCCGCCGTCTCCGGCGGCATGCCGACGTGCACGAACTCCGCCAGTCCCCCACGTCCGTCGAGAACGCCGAGTGCCGCGTACCGCGCGCCGACCACGTCCCGCGCGGCCTCCGCGATCCGGTGGAGGACGGCGGCGGGAGCCATGTCCGCGATGATCATCCGGTTCGCCCGCAGCAGGCCACGCAACCTGCCCTGGGCGCCGATCACCTCGTGGGCCCGGTCCACGAGCTGGGCCAGGAGTTGGTCGAGATCCATCCGGGGCGCGTCCGGGAACGTCAGCTCGGGCTGCTCCGTGGCCGTGCTCGGCTCGTCCGTCTCGTCCACCCCGCCGATCTGCTCCTCGTGCACATGCACCTCGCCGGTCGCACCCAACGTCCCCCTCGGTGCCCGGCGGCACCGATTGCCTGTCTAGCCCGCCGGACGGGGCGGGAGAAGGTGCCCACGCGGGAGTTCATCCGCTCGGTCCACACCCGGCGCCGCCATCTCGACGACCCGATCGGGCACCGCGGCCCCATTCGGCGGAGGCGGGCCGCCTCCTCCGGAGCCGGCCGATCCGGCCGGTCTCAGCCGGCGCTGAACCGGACCGCCTCGCCGGGCCCCAGCAGCCGGACCTCGTCGCCACAGCCGACCCGGACCGGTGTCCCCGGCCCGTCGGCCGCGGCGATCCGGACCTCGCGGCCGCTCACCCGCAGGTCGAGCGTCAGGCCGCGGTACTCCACCGTGAAACCCAGCTCGCCGAACCGCGCGGGCCAGTGCGGGTTCACCCACAGCGCGTCGGCGCGGGTCTCGAGCCCGGCGAAACACCGTTGCACCAGGTCGGCCGACCCGGCCATCGCTCCCAGGTGCACCCCCTCCGCGGTGGTGCCTCCCTGCACGTCGGCCAGGTCGCTGCGCAACGCGCGTTCGAAGTGCGCCAGCGCGTCCTCCCGGTGGGCGCGGGCGAGCACCCAGGCGTGCACCAGCGCGCTCAGCGTCGAGCCGTGCACGGTGCGGGCGAGATGGTGCTCGATGGTGCGGCGGATCGCGTCCGGCGGCAGCGCGTAGCCGAGACCGCCGAGGAGCTCCCGCAGCTCGTCGGCCGAGAGCAGGTAGAACAGCATCAGCACGTCGGCCTGCTTGGTGACCTGGTAGTCGTCGACCGAGCGGCCCTCGGCCTCGAGGATCCGGTCGAGCCGCTGCAGGTCCCCGTGGCGTCGGCGGTAGTCCGCCAGGTCCAGCTCGGGCAGCGCGCTCGCCCCGTGGAACTGTTCCGGCACGCCGTCCGGCCGGAACGGCACGTAGAGCCGACGGCAGAGCAGCTCCCAGTGCAGCAGCTCCGCGGGTCCGAGATCGAGACGTTCGACCAGCTCCTCGCGCCGGGTGGCGGGCAGGGCGGCCAGCGTGTCCCGGGCCCGGTGCCACAGCCACACGGCCATCACGTTGGTGTAGGAGTTGTCGTCGATCCCGGGGGCTGTCGTGCCGGGATAGCGGGCCGAGTACTCGTCCGGTCCCATCACCCCGCGGATCCGGTAGCGGTCCAGCGTCGGGTCGTGCTCGGTCAGGCCGGCGAAGAAGCGGGCGATCTCCAGCAGCACCTCGGCGCCGTGCCCGGCGAGGAACTCCAGGTCACCGGTGGCCTGGTAGTACTGCCAGATGTCGAAGGCGACGGCCAGCCCGACGTGGCGCTGCAACCTGCTGTGATCCGGGATCCACCGCCCCGAGAGCGGGTTGAGGTGCATCCACTGGCTCTCCTCCCGCCCGTCGCTGCCGGACTGCCACGGGTACAGCGCCCCGCGGTGCCCCGCCCGGCGGGCCGCCCGGCGGGCCGCGTCCAGCCTGCGGACCCGGTAGTGCAGCAACGCCCGGGCGAGCTGGGGCATGCGCAGGGTCAGCAGCGGCAGCACGAACAGCTCGTCCCAGAACACGTGTCCGCGGTAGGCCTCGCCGTGCAGGCCCCGCGCCGGGATGCCGGCGTCGAGGTCGAGATCGTGCGGCGACGCGGTCTGCAGCACGTGGAACAGCCCCAGCCGCAACGTGCGCAGGGTCTCGACGGTCGCCGGGCCGCGCAGGTCGGTCCGGAACCGCCGCCACAGCTGGTCCCACGCGAGCTCGTGGCTCGCCAGCAGCGCCTCGAAGTCCGGCGCTCCCGCCAGCTCCTCCGCCGCCGCGCTCGCCGGGTGCGACACGGCCACGTCCCGGGAGGTCACCAGCGCGACCGTCTTCTCGACGGTCACGGCCTCTCCGGCCCTGACCTCCAGCCCGATCCGGTGGGCGACCAGCCCGCGGGAGCGCTCGAGCTCCCGGATGCCCCGCCCGCGACCGACGCGGGTCCGGGCGGCGACGGCGACCAGCAGCTCCGACTGCGTGGTGGTCGCGGTCAGCAGCACCGTCTCCGGGTCGGGCTCGGTGAGCGTGCGGACCCGCAGGTGGTGCCCGGCCATGTCCCGGTAGCGGGCCACGCCGGAGTTGGTCACGGCACCGTCGATCCCCGACCGGACGCTCAGCCGCCCGCTCCAGTTCTCCGCGACCACGACGGTGTGCAGCGCGGCGAGGTGGCGCAGGCCCATGTGGACCAGGCGGCGCTGGCGCACGGTCGTCCGCCTGCCCGCGGCGTCGGTGAAGCGCAGCACCCGGGTCAGCAGGCCCCGCCTCAGGTCGAGCGAGACCCGCTGCTCGAGCAGGTGCACACCGTCGGGCGGGCCGTCCTGCCCGCCGTCCGTCACGACCTCGAGGAGCAGCCAGTTCGGCAGGTTGACCATGCTCTCGGTCTCGACGGTCAGCCCACCGGTCCGGTCGGGGAGCCGGTTGAAGAACCCGGCGGCGTAGGTGCCGGGGTAGTGCACCCCGTCCCCGCGGCTCTCCGGCGCCGCCCCCCGGACGGCCTGGTAGCCGTTGCCCAGCGTGCACAACGCCTCGCGGCGGCCCTCGTCGGCCGGGTCGAAGCCGTCGAGGACCAGGGTCCACGCGTCGTCGGCCCCGCGGACCGTGGGGGGTGTCGAGGTGGTCACCACCGGGTCGTCGGGCCGGGTGAGCTGCGGGGGTTCCTCCGCCGGGATCCGCGCCATGGGTACCCACGATGGTCGGGCGCCGCCCCCGTCCCCCAGGGTCCAAGGACTCCCGTGCCCCCGACCTCGGTCCCCCGGCGCCGGACGCACCGCAACCTCGCCGGAGGTCAGGAGGAGGTCGTTCCCCCGGCGGAGGCGGTGTGCCGCTCCAGCGCCGCCTCCAGGGTGGGGAGGACCCGGCACCCGAGGGGAGGCTGGGTGCCGTGGTGCGTGAGTGCCGCTCGCAGCGCGGGGCCGCCGACGAGGTCGAGCGACGAGCCGTACCGCCTCGCGTCGCGCCGGGCGATCATCACCGCCCGCAGCCCGGACCGGTCGACCGTGTCGACCGCCGTGAGGTCGAGGACCAGCCGTGGGGCGTCCCGGGCCGCCGACAGGTGCGCCACGAGGCGCAGGAGCCTGACCCCCGCGATGCGGTCGAGGGTTCCGCTGATGCCGATCACCTGCACGTCGACGGCAGGAGTGAAGAGTGAGAACTGGGCACGCTGCGTCATGATCACCGGTCCCCGGTACGGGCACGCCGGGCAGCACCCCCGTGCCGTGTGCGTCCGTCCCTGCCGCGACGGTCCACCCCGGGTCGGCCCGCGCGGAAGGGCCGAAGGTCCCACCGCTCCCGGACGGACGTTTCGGGACCGAGGACCCTTCCGCCCCACCCCGGGAGGGGCGACCGTGGACCCTGCATCACCGGCAGGAGGAGGAACCGTGCGGGCCCACATCGGAGACCACATCGTCGTCGAGACCACCGTCCTGGACACCGCGCCACGGCGCGGGACGATCGTCGCCGTCCTCCTCGAGGAGGACGGGAGCGAGCACTACCGGGTCCGCTGGCAGGACGGTCACGAGACCGTCTTCTTCCCGGGCCCGGACGCCCATCTCGAACACGCTCGCTGACCGGGGGGCCCGTCCGGGCCCGAGGTCACCGGGGGCTCCGCCAGGCCGGTCCGACGCGGCGCCACTCGCGCTCCCACTCGGCGGCGTGGAGCCGGTCCACGGCCCGGGAGGCCGCCATCCCGACGCCGAGGACCGCGAGCACACCGACCAGGAACGTCCCCGTGGCGGTTGCCGCGGCACCGATGACCGCCTCCGCCGCGGTGAGGGGCGCGCCCACCAGCCGGCCGTCCCCCGTCACCCAGGCGGGGGCCGGGTCCCCGGCCCGTAGGGGGGCCACGACGTCGGTCCGGCCGACCTGCTCGGCCCCGTCCGCACCGGTCCACCGCACCCCCACCGTCACCCGCCCGGACGACTCCGGCACCACGTGGGCGTCCTCGGTCAGGACGACCGTGATCGGAGTCCGCTCCCGGCTCTGCTCGACGGCCCGCTCGGTGATGTCCCCGTGGACAGTGATCCCCACCAGGATCGCGACGAGGAGTGTCCCCAGCGCGAGGACGGAGAGGCCCCAGGCCACGAGGTCCGCGATCCGGTCGGAGCGGCGGCGCGGCAGGGACGTGCTCCCCCGCCCTCCCGCTCCGATCGGGTCGGCGTTCCGGTTCGGGTCCATCTCGACCTCCACGGGTTCGGCTCGGGTTCGGTACCTCCCGGACCGAGGGTGATCCGTCGCCCGCCCGCGGGTCAGGGCCGTCCGGCCCGACGTGTCCGGCCGGTGGCCCCGGATCGGCGCGGGCGGCGGCCACTCCCGTCCGCGCCGAGGTGAGGGCCCGTTCCGGTCCCGGGTCCTCCGGCCCTGGGCGCGCGGGCCGGCCCGGACGACCCTGCCCCCGTGCCGACGAACGAGGACATCGACCGGGCGCGGCGGGACGACCTTCTCGAGCTGGCTGTCGACCGCGGGTCGGCGCCGTGGCAGGTCGGCGCGCTGCTCGTGCTCGACCGCCCGCTCGATCCGGCGGAGGTCCGCCGCGCGCTCGCCGAGCGGGTGCGGGCGGTGCCCCGTCTTCGTCGCCGGCTCGTCCGCACCCCGCCGCTGTGCGGGCGCCCGGTCTGGGTCGACGATCCCTGGTTCGCCGTGGAACGGCACGTACGCGAGGTGAGGTGTCCCGGGCCCGTCGACGACGCCGCCCAGCACGACGCCGCCCTGTACGACATCGCGGTCCGGGCGGTGGGGACCCGCCTGTCGCTCCGTCACCCCCCGTGGGAGGCGGTCGTCGTGACCGGCCCGGCTCCGGGCCGCGGCGCGCTCGTGATGGTCTTCCACCACGTGCTGGCCGACGGCATCGGCGGGCTCGCCGTGCTCACCCGGCTGGTCGACGGCGCGCCGCGCGCCGAGGACGCGGGGTTCCCACGCGGACGCCCCGCGGCGTGGGCACTGTTCGCCGACGCGCTGGGCGAGCGAGCGCGCGGGATGCGGCACCCCGGCCGGGCGGTGCGCCGGTTCCGCGAGGCCCTGGGTGAGCTCCGCTCCGCGCACGCGCCCCGCGCACCCCGCTGCTCGCTCCACCGCCCCACCGGCTCACGGCGGGCGCTGCGGGTGGTCCGGACCGATCTGGCCGCCGTCCGGGATGTCGCGCACCGGCACGGCGGGACGGTCAACGACGTCGTCCTCACCGTCGTGGGCGGAGCGCTGGGGACCCTGCTCCGCCGGCGGGGGGAGTCCGTGGGGCACGTCGTCGCGTCGGTGCCGATCTCGGCCCGGCGGCAGGCGGACGCGGCCCGGCCGGGCAACGCGGTCGGTGTGCTCCCTGTGCCCCTGCCCACCTCGGGCCCGGCCGTCGACCGGCTCACCGAGGTCGCGCGCCGGACCGCGGGCAGGCGCGCGACCCCACCGGCCGCCTCCGCGCCGCTGCTCGACGCCGTGTTCCGCCTCCTCGCGGCGAGCGGCGCGTTGCCGTGGCTCCTGGACCACCAGCGCCTCGTCACCACCTTCGTGACGAACCTGCGCGGTCCGCAGGCACCGCTCTCGCTGCTGGGCGTCCCGATCCGGGAGATCGTCCCGGTCACGACGACGACCGGCAACGTCCCCGTCGTCTTCGGCGCCCTGTCCTACGCCGGGGCCCTGACCCTCACCGTCGTCGCCGACCCGGACGCCTGCCCCGAGCTCGACGTGCTGGCCGACGATCTGGGCACGGACCTCGCGGCGCTCCTCGGGCCCGCCCACCACGGCGCCGCAATCCCCGCCCCGGGCGATCACCGGTAGCGGCGGTCGTGGACGACGACCACCGGGCAGCGGGCGTGCGTCGTGACGGTGAGGGCGACCGAGCCGAGCAGGAGCCCGGCGAACCCGCCGCGCCCCCTGCTCCCCACCACGATCAGCTCGGCGTCCCGGGCGGCCTCGAGCAGGACGAACGCGGCGCCTCCCTCGACGGCGTCGACCTCGACCTCCGGGGCCCGCTCGCCGAGAGCCGTGCGCACCGCGTCGCTGAGGCTCCGGCGGGCGATACCCGACCAGTCCGTCCAGAGCTGCGGGACCGGAATCGGCCCGTAGGTGACCGGGACCGACCAGGCGCTGATGGCAAGGACGCGGGCGCCGGTGAGGTCCGCCTGCCGCACGGCCCAGAGTAGCGCGGCCGCCGACGACGCCGACCCGTCGACACCGACGACGATCCGCCCTCCCGGCCCGGTCCCCGTCATCGCGACACGGGCCGGCCGACCACGACGACGGGGCAGCCGGCCAGGTACATGGTCCGGCGGCTGATCTCGCCGAGGGGCAGCCCGGCGGGCGTGTGCCGGCCCCGTGCGCCGACGACGACGAGCTGCGCCCCGCGGGACCGCTCCGCCAGCGCCTCATCCGGCCTGTCGCGGACCACGACGTGCCGGATCCGTACGGTCGGGAACTCGGAGGCGAACCGCTCGATCCTCGCGTACACGGCGGCGCGGACGTCATCGGCGAAGGTCGAGAAGTCGATCCCCGGCGCCAGGTGGCGGTCGAGGGCGGTGTCGGTCCAGGCGTGGACCACCTCCAGCGGCACGCCGCGCGCGTACGCCTCGCGCACCGCGAAGCCGAGAGCGGAGTCACCGTCGCCCGACCCGTCGACCCCGACCACGACCGGCGCGTCGTCCGGAGCCGGGAGGGGACTCCCGACGACGACGAGCGGGCAGCGGGCCAGGCCGGCCATCGCGACGACGGTGAGGGAACCGGTCCATCCTCCCCCCGGCCCGCCGAGCACCACCAGATCCGCCTCCGCCGACGCCTCGACCAGGACCGTGGCCGGGACACCGGCCCGGACCCGGCACTCCGTCGGGAGCCCCGGCACCACGGACACGACCCGCTCCGCGGCGCGCGCCACGTGGCGACGGGCGGCTGCGCGGATCGCCCCGAGCGCCCTCGTCTCGGCCTTCGCGGCGTCCGGGTGCCGTGCCGGGTCGGCGGTCCAGTCCACCGCGGTGACGAGTTCCAGGGTCGCGCCACGACGACCGGCCTCCCGGGCCGCCCAGACCGCCGCGGCGAGGGCGGAGGCCGAACCGTCGACCCCGACCACGATCCGCCCGGCCCGTGGCGGGGTGTCCGGGAGGCCCGTCCTGCCGGCGCCGGTCACCTCGGCGGTCCGGTGGGTCATCCCCGGGGCTCGTCGGCCAGGACGGTGAGGATGTCCCGCGCCGAGACGATCCCGGCGACCCTGCCCTCGGCGCCGCGGACCGGCACGTGCCGGATCCCGGCACCCCGCATCCGCGCGCTGACACTCCGGATCGTGTCCTCGACGTCCGCCCAGACGATGTCCGTGGTCATCACGTCGTGCACCTGGGTGGAGTCCAGGTCGCCCCCGGTCGCGACGAGCACCACGACATCGCGCTCGGACACGATCCCGACCGTGCCGTGCGGGCCGTCGACGAGCACCACCCCGACCTCGTCGGCCATCAGCTCCTCGGCCAGCTCGCGCACGCTCAGATCGGTGCCGACCGATGCCACCGGGGTGCGCATCAGGCGCACCACAGAGTCGTCCGGCCGGATGCTGTCGATCATGGCAGTCATCGTCGTTCCCCTCGCTGCTCGGTCTCACGGTTCGCCCCGTCACGCTCGCCGCGGACGGCGTGCACGGGAAGGGCCGATGGGCCCCTCGGCCGGGGGCGGACGGTCACCGGCACGAGGGGGACGCGGGGGTGGGCCGCGACCGGGGCCGGTCGTCCGCTCAGGTGGGGCCGGACGGCACCTCGCGATCCCGTCGGCACCTCGCGCATGGTGGGTGGCATGAGCGCGACGACCTCTCGCTGCCCGCACGGATGACCCGCACCATGTCCCGGCAGGAGCCCGCCGCCGACCCAGTCCTCGTCGGTGTCGACGGATCGGGACCGGCCCGTCAGGCGGCGGCGTGGGCCGCCCGGGAAGCCGACCTGCGGGGCGCGGCACTCGAGATCGCCTGCGTCGTCGACCGCGTGCGACCCGGTCAGCCACCCACGGCCGACTCCGTTCTCGGGCGCTGCGCGGCGGTCGCCCGGATCGCCGCGCCGGGCCTCACCCCCCGGACCACGGCGTGGTTCGGCAGACCCGCCGAGATCCTGGACGGACTGGCCCACCACGCCCAGCTGGTGGTGGTCGGCCACCACGGGTCCGGGCGGGTCCGGCCCGCTCCCGGGAGTACGGCCGCCGCCCTGGCCCGGCGGCACCCCGCGGCCCTCGCGGTCGTGCGAACCGCCCCGGGACGTCCGCTCCCGGACCTCGGCCGCCCGCTCCTGGTCGCGGTCGACGGCCGGCCCGGCAGTGCCGCGCTGGTGGATCATGCCGCCGGCCTGGCGGCGCAGCGTGGGGCGCAGCTGCACATCGCCCATGTCCGGACCGGGCATGTCGGTCAGGTGCTCGCCCGCCTCGGACACCGCGAGCGGACCCCGTACCGGCAGCGGGCCGAGCAGGCCCTCGCGGCGGCGGCCGACAGCGCCGTCGCGTCACATCCCGGGATCGTCGTCCGGACGTCGCTGGAGCGCGGTCACCCGGGCTGGACGCTCGTCGAGCTGACCGACGATGCACAGCTCGTCGTCCTCGGGACCCATCGCGGTCGCGGTGCGGGTTCCTGCGTCTCGACCCTGCTGCAGGGCGCGGCATGCCCCGTCCTGATCGTCGATCCACGATGACGGGCCGGGCCTGCGCGGGGCCGGCCCGACCTCGCGACCGCGATGCCGGTCCGCGTCACTCGTGGCCCCGGCGGGGTCTCCGTCACGTCGCCGTCCGGACCACCACGACCGGGCTGTGGGCGTGGTGCAGCAGGGCCCGGCCGGTCGAGCCGAGCAGGGCCCGCCGGACCCGGCCGCGGTCGAAGGAGCCGACGACCACGGCGCGGGCGTTCACGGAGCGGGCGACCAGCGCCCGCGCCGCCGATCCGAGCACGACCTCCCGCGAGACCCGCACGTCCGGGAACTTCGCGGTCCAGCCGGCCAGCCGCTCCGCCAGGACCTCCCGCTCCTCGACCTCGAGCATCGTGAGCTCCGGCCAGGTGGGGTCCTCCAGGTGATCCGCCCAGGCGTGCACCGCCACCAGCGGCGCCGACCAGGCGTCGGCCTCGGCGAACGCGTACGCCACCGCGGCCTCGCTCGCGGGCGACCCGTCGATCCCGACGACGACCGGCCGGACGCGGTCCTCGCGTCCCAGCGCCTCGTCCGACACCTCGGCACCGCGCACCACCACCAGCGGGCACACCGCCCGCCGGGCGAGCGTGTCCGCGGCCGAGCCGAGCAGCAGGGCCGCGAACCCGCCGATCCCGCGGGCGCCCACCACGAGGGTGCGGGCGGAAGCCGACTCCTCCTCCAGGACGTCGAACGGATCGCCTTCGACGTCCACCTCCTCGACGAGGACGTCGGGCGCCACGGCACGGGCGGCGTGCGCCGCCGTCCACAGCTGTCGCCGCACGTACGTCCGCATCTTCTGCCGGTCCTCGGCAGGGGTCGCCTCGGGCAGCTGGTAGGCCCGGACGAGCCGCAGCGCCCACCGGTGCCGCGCCGCCTCGGCCGCACCCCAGCGAACGGCGTCGGTGGCGTGGGCCGAGCCGTCGATCCCGACGACCACGGCTCCTGCGAGCCGATTCGTCATGGTTCCTCCCTGGTCGGCCCCGGATCCCGTCACGTGGACGGCCCACGGTCGCGCGCCGACGGCGTGGGCGGCATCGGCTCTACGGCCCGGCGGACAGGGCCGTTCGGCCCCGCCGCGACCCGCGGCGCTCCCCGCCGGTCAGCCCGCCCGGCCCGCGCCCCGCTCGCAGAACAGGCCCAGCAGGTTCCCGTCGGGGTCGGCGAACATCGCCACGTCCCCGATGTCGCCCACCGGAACCGGCCCCATCACGCGGCGGGCGCCGAGCTCCTCGGCCCGGCCCAGGGTCTTCTCCAGGTCCTCGACGCCCACGTAGAACGTCACCCACGGCCGAACGCCCTCGGGGGTCTGCATGATCCCGCCGTCGATCCCGACACCGCCGCCCCCGGTGTGCACGACGCCGTAGCCGGTCGGGTCGGGGTTCACGGTCCATCCGAAGAGCTCGGTGTAGAAGCGCCGGGCGTGCTCGCCGTCCGTCGCGCCGATCTCGAAGTGGATGACGGGTGCAGCCATGGGGAACCTCCTGCTCTCCGGACGCGGCTCAGCCGCGTCCGTGGTCGGTGAGCCGCTGGCGGGCCAGCCGTTCCAGCAGCTCGGGCAGGGCCCCGTCGGGGACCCCGGACAGGTCGGCCCGGCTCCTCCGCACCACCCGGACGACCGTCCGCCGGGTCAGTGCGGGGAACTCGGCGGCGAGGCGCTCGACGGCGCCGGTCACCGCGTCGACGCGGGCGGATGAGGATGCGGACAGGGTCAGGGTCATCGCGGTCCTTCTCGGTGGTGCACGGTGGATGGACGCGATGGTCGGTCCCCTTCCCGACACCGACCAGGGACGAAGGTCCCGGATCGGGCCGGCCACCGCCAGGAGCTCACCGAGCGACTCGTCGATCCCGGCCGCGCGGAAATCGAGGTTCCTTCGGCGCCGCCGCAGGTCCCCGAAGTCCATCGGCGCCGGATCGCGGGACCTTCGGCCCGGCTGCGGCATCCCGGTTCGGCGGAGCCTGGCCCCGGGCCGACGGGTCGGACGGTCCGGGTCGACCGCGGCGAGGGACCGACGGGAGGAGAAGCCGTGAACGAGGTGAAGCACTGGACGGTGTCGGTCGACATCGACGAGCACGACGGACGCACCCGCGCGCTGGCGCGGTTGCAGACCCGGGACACGCGCTCGCTGACCGGGGTGGGATGTGCCCGGTTGCACCCGGCCGACCACGACGTACCGGAGATCGGCGACGAGCTCGCGGTCGCCCGCGCCCTCGGCGACCTGGCCCACAGCCTGCTCGGCGCGGCCGCGGACGACCTGGAGGCCGCCTCCCACCCCGGGAGGCCCCTGGCCCGGTGAGGACGCCGGCCGGCCGGTGACCGGGGAGCAGCGTCCGGTGGCCCCGATCCCGCGGGGACGGATCGGGCGGCCTCAGATCATGGTGCGGTGCTGGAGATACCGGAAGGCCGCGATACCCGGGAGGACCGGGATCCAGTACGTCAGCAACCGACACACGAGGACCGCGGCGACCGCGACGCCGGGGACGGTCCCGAGGGTGATCAGACCACCGATCATCATCGCCTCCACCGGCCCGATGCCGCCCGGGACGGGGAGCAGGTGGCCCAGTGTCTGGGCGACCATGAAGACGGCCAGCGCCCCCACGACCGGGACGGGATCGCCGAACGCCGCGAGGCTGGCCAGGAGCCCGGCGCCGGAGGCCAGCATGTGGCCGAGCGCCCCACCGAACAGCTGGGTCGCCCGGACCGGCCGGCGCAGGGTGGCACCGAGCTCGCGGGCGATCCGGAGCCCGGGCCACAGGACCCGGCGCCTGCCGGACGGGGACACGAGCACCACCGTCGCGAGGACCGCCGCCCCTGCCACACCGGCCGCGAGCGGCCATCCCAGCGGGATCCGCAGGTCCCGCACGATCGTCGACGCGCCGATGACGAGCAGCCCGGCCAGGCAGCACAGCGCCCCGACCAGGCTTCCCCCGGCGATGTTGAGCACCGTCGCCCCGACCGCCGAGGAGCGCCGAACCCCGAGCCGCTCCAGGAACGCGACGTTGATCCCGACGAAGCCGATCCCGCCCGGCGTCGTGCGACCGGTGAACGCGGCGGCGAGCTGGACGGCGGCCGTGCGCCAGAACGGCAGCGCGACCGGGCTCGAGCCCAGGATCGACACCGCCGACAGCAGGATCGCCACCAGGCCGGCGACGAAGGCCACGGCGAGCCACGCCCGGTCGGCGTCCCGGAGCGCGGCCACGACCTCGCCCGCGCTCGACAGCAGCGGGAGCACGGCGTAGACCGCAGCGCCGAGCAGGAGCAACCCGACGACCGTCGCCGGCCGCACGGGAGACCGCAGGGTCGGGACGGGCCGGTGGATCTCCTCGGCGAGGCGCCCGCGGAGCTCGGTGAGCTCGTAGCGCTCCCGCGAGAGCTGGCCGCGGATGCGCCGGGGAAGGGCCAGGGGCTGGAGGTGGGCCAGGGCCGGCTCGAGCCGGGCGGCGGGCAGCCCCCGGCACGCGCTGCGGACCGCCCGCTCGACCCCGACGACCGACGCGACCGACACGAGCACCTCGGCCAGGTCCTGAGCGCAGCGGACCGCCGAGGCCCCGATCTTGCCGAAGGTCAGGCCGAGGACCCAGGGCCTGCCGTCGTCGTCGACGAGCACGTTCCGGGCGTGCAGGTCGTGGTGGGCGATGCGGGCGTCCTGCAGCACCGCCACCTGCGCCCAGACCGCGTCGAGGAGGGGGTCGTCCACCTGCTCGGCGGGCAGCTCCGGCAGCCGACGCCCGACGATCTCCCGCCGCACCAGGAGCGGGGCACCGTGCCGCACCTCGCAGATCGTCACCAGGGACGGGGTGCGCAGGCCCGCCCGTTCCGCGACCACCGTGACGAGGGCCTCGTGCTCGGTCTCGTGCCGGGTGCTCGCCAGCGGGGGCTCGTCCTCCACCTCGACCGAGGCGAGCAGGCGCCGCAACCGGTACCAGGCGCTCGCCCTGCGGTGCAGCCGCTGCACCACCTCGACCCGCAGGGTCTCCCCCGCCTCCGTGGTCACCGCGAACTCCAGCGGCCCCCACATGCGGGTCCGGACCGGGACGATCCCGAGGGCGTCGATCCCGGCCTGCTCCAGCGCCCGCCGCACCGCCGGGACCGTCGTCCGCCGCCCGGGCGCACCCCACGCCAGGTGCGAGGCCGCGCCGACCGCCCAGCCGAGGAACCCACCGCCGAGCGCCCCGAGCGGCAGCGCGGTCCCCAGATGGACGTCCGCGACCGCGACCAGTAGCGGCACGGCCCACAGCACACCGCGCCACCGCGTGGCCAGGTACGGCGTCAGCACCGCCACCAGCGCCGACGCGACGGCGACGCGGCCGTCCGGGAACACCGACCCGTCGCCGCCCGGCGGCCGCGGCCCGACCGCCCCCGAGATCCCGAGCGCGAGCACCCAGCTCCCCGCCGCCGCGGCCGCCAGCTCCACCGCCAGCCGGATCCGCTTCAGGTAGAGGGTGACCGCCACGACGGCCACGGCTCCCACCCACCCGCCGGCCAGCGCGAGAATCCGCCACGCCGGGCCTCCGCCGCCCGGGAGCTGCTGGATCTGCTCGACGAGCCCGAGCTCCACCGGCCCCGGGGCGAGCAGGTGCGACGCGGCGGCAGCGGCCGCGAGCAGGACACCGGCGAGCACCAGGACGACGAGATCACGTGGGTGCCGTCCGATGGGGGTCACCGGCGGGGACGGCCGATCAGGGCCGTACACCGGTTCCGGCGTCCTCACCCGGTCCCGCGCGACTCCGCCGCGGCGTTCCTCCACCCGGCAGACCGTGCCGCAGGCCCGACCGCGTCCGTAGTGCCGTTCGACCCCCGGTACCGGTCGAGCCCCGTGCCGGTCGAGCCCCGTGCCGGTCGAGGGCACCCCTCGGCCGCGGGCCGGGGTCGACCGCGCGAGCCCGGTCACGGCGCGGAGCCGGGGCGGGGGACCGGGGTCCGCGGGACCCGCGGCAGCTGCCG
>JAOZVV010000014.1:295-18255 GCA_025869365.1 Pseudonocardia sp. | reverse complement strand
AACCGCTCGCGGTGGGCCGCGGTGCATCCGGGGGTCGTGACCACCTCGTTGCTTCTGAGCTCCCCTTTGCGTCGGTGCGGAGACCTACCATCTGCGGGACCTCATCACCGACGACGAGAGGGAGGGGCGCATGCCTGGCCCGACATCCCGATCCGATGCCGTACCGGACAGCACGAGCGGGCCGAGGAAGAGCGGGCTGCGGTTCAGCGCCTGGAACCTCCTGTTGCTGGTCCCCCTGCTCATGCTGGTCACGCCATGGTTCAACTCGACGGAGCCGAGGCTCGCCGGCATGCCGTTCTTCTACTGGAGCCAGTTCGCCTGGGTGCCGGTCGGCGTGATCTGCGTGGCGATCGTCTTCGCCATGACCCGCCACCTCGACGGGGACGCGGTCGCGCCCGGTGAGCCCCTGGACGTCGACGATCTCGACGAGGGCACCGCCGGCAGCCACGACGCGGAGGCCGGCCGATGATCCAGTGGACCGAGCTCGTGGTGTTCGCGGCGCTCTTCCTCGTCGTCACCGTCCTGGGCTTCCTCGCTGCGCGGTGGCAGCGGGGCGGGGATCTGAACCACCTGGACGAGTGGGGTCTCGGCGGCCGGAAGTTCGGCTCGTGGATCACCTGGTTCCTGGTGGGCGGGGACCTCTACACCGCCTACACCTTCGTCGCGGTGCCGGCGCTGCTGTTCGGCGCCGGCGCGCTGGGCTTCTACGCCCTGCCCTACACCGTCGTGCTGTACCCGATCGTCTTCCTGCCGGTCGTGCGCCTGTGGTCGGTCTCGCGCGTGCACGGCTACGTGACTCCGGCGGACTTCGTGCGCGGCCGCTACGGCAGCTCGTTGCTGGCGTTCATCGTGGCCGTCACCGGGATCGTGGCGACGATGCCGTACATCGCGCTGCAGCTCGTCGGCCTGGAGGCCGTGCTGCGCACCATGGGGATCAACGGCTCCGGGTTCCTCGGGCACCTGCCGCTGCTGGTCGCCTTCGTCGTGTTGGCCGTCTACACCTACCAGTCCGGCCTGCGGGCGCCCGCACTGATCGCGTTCGTCAAGGACATCCTGATCTATCTCGTGATCCTGGTGGCGGTGATCTACCTGCCGAGCAAGCTCGGGGGCTGGGGGTCGATCTTCGACTCCGCCTCCGCGAAGCTGGCCACCCCGAACCCGGCCACCGGCCGCCCGGCGGGGTCCATCCTGCTCACGGCCACGAACCAGCTGCAGTACATCACCCTGGCGCTGGGCTCGGCGCTCGCGCTGTTCCTCTACCCGCACTCGATCACGGGCGTGCTGGCCTCCCGCGGGCGGGGCGTGCTGAAGCGGAACATGGTCGCGCTGCCCGCGTACTCGCTGCTGCTGGGCCTGCTGGCCCTGCTCGGGTACGTCGCGATCGCGGCCGGTGTCACGCCGATCACGAACAACGCCACCGGCAGGCCGGACACGAACACGATCATCCCCGTGCTGTTCGACACCCAGTTCGGGTCCCTGTTCGCCGGCATCGCGTTCGCCGCGATCGGCATCGGCGCACTGGTCCCGGCCGCGATCATGTCCATCGCCGCGGCCAACCTGTGGACCCGCAACATCTACAAGGAGTACCTGAAGAAGGACGCGTCGCCGAGGCAGGAGGCGCGGCAGGCCAAGTTCGCCTCGCTCGTCGTGAAGTTCGGGGCGGTGGCGTTCATCCTGTTCATCGACCCGCAGTTCTCGATCGACCTGCAGCTGATCGGCGGCGTGATCATCCTGCAGACGCTGCCGGCGGTGGCGATCGCGCTGTACACGCGCTGGCTGCACCGGTGGGCGCTGGTCGCCGGGTGGGTCGTGGGCATGGGCTACGGCCTCTACCTGCTCTACCTGATCCCGAACCCGGCGTCGGGGAAGCTGCACTTCGCCGGGTCGGCACTCACGCTGGACAAGCTGACGATCTTCGGCTGGCACCCGTTCGCGGGCTCCGCGGTGCAGATCTACGTCGGGTTCGTCGCGCTCGTCGTCAATCTCGTGGTGGCGGTGGTCGTCTCGCTGTTCCTGCGCGGGACGGGTGTGGATCCCGGCCGGGACGCCACGGACCCGGAGGACTACCACGCGGACGAGGGCTCGGCCCGGCTCAAGCCGGTCGCCGAGGCGCTCGAGACGCCGGGTGCGGCGGTCGTGACCGGAGGGACACCCGGGCGTACCTGACTGTGACGAAATCGCCGCGGTGGCCCGGCCTCACTCCTGTTTGATATCACGCAGAGTGACATTTGGCGCGGGGCGGGCCTCCGACCTGCACCGGGACCCGAATGTGAACGGTCGACCTGGTGCGACGAACGTCCGTCTGGTGCTCCGTTCGCCGTAGCCGGGTGAGAAAATCTTCCGAACGGGAAGCCCGGCGGGCGCATAGAGTCACCATTCGGCGCCGTCGGGTTGTGGAGGTACCCGAACGAGGTGGAACGTTCTGCCGTGACGGGCGAAATACAACCCGTGACCGCCGCACGAGTCGGGGGCAGGAAGAGGTGGCCGGAATGCTCGATGTCGGACAGTCGAGTGTGCTGGACGAGGCAGGTCTCGGAACGTTCGTGGACCGCATCGCCGAATCCGGCCCGGACGAGGCGACCGTCGCCGCCCGCACCCAGATCTCCGCGCGCATCGCCGCCGGGGACACGCCCGCCGGGGTCCGGCGGGTCGCCGAGGCGCTGGCGGCCTCGGTCGCGGTCCTCCCGGGACAGCGCCGGCCGAGCGACGAGCCGGACTCCCTGATCCCGACCGTGCGCAGCGAGTCCCTGGTGATCCTCGAGGACTTCACGGACACCGAGGTGGCCTCCGCGATCAGCGCCCTCGTCGCGGAAGGGGTGCGGATCGCCGTCACCGCGGCGGACACCGCCCGGATGGACGGTGTGCAGGCGAGTGGCTCGGTCGTTCAGGCGCTGCCCACGCTGACCCCGGCCGAGCAGCGCAGGCTGCGCCGCCTGCTCGCCACCTCCACCCCCGGGCGCCGCGCCCGCGCCGGACAGCAGGTGCCGCCGGTGGACACCCTGCCGGCCGTCGACGAGGTCGCCGAGCTCTGCAGGCGCGCGATGCACGGTCCGTCGGCCGCCGGGAGCGGCGGGGCCGGGCGCGCCGCCCTGGTCCACGGCCTGCTCGAGGAGCTGGACCCGCAGCGCCTCGACGCGGTCACCCAGGTCGCCGGCTGTGCCGGCCGCACGCTGGCCGCGCTCGCGCCCGGCCGCACCTGGGAGCGGGAGCTGTGCTCGCAGCTCGTGCACAACCGTCTCCGTCAGGACTTCGAGTCCCTGGTGTCGGACACCGCGCAGGCCTCGGTGGCGGCCGAGCGCACCCGGCACACCCCTCCGGTGTCCGTGCTCGGCCCGCTGCCCAGGGACGCCGGCGACCTGCTGCGCCGCTACCTGGACTTCCTGAACACGGGGGGCCGGAGCCGCAACGTCTTCCGCGCCGGCATCCAGCGTGACGTCGCGCCCGTGCTGCGCCGCCTCCGCGTCGACGGGGTGGAGCCGGTCGACGGCGAACCCGTCGTGCTCGCCCTCGAGCACATCGAGCTGGCCGAGCGGCTCACCCGGATCGACGCGGGCTGCCGCCGGCTCGGGCTGCCCGCGCCGCGCAACGGGGACGAGCTCGCCCAGCTCGCGGACGGCCTGACGCGGGTCGCGTCCGCGTCCCGTTCGGTCGCCGCCCTGCGGCACGACGTGTTGTTCCTGCACCCGGAGTCCCCGCTCACCGTGCCGGACCTGGACACCGCGGAGATCGTCGCGGCCGCGATCCTGGACTACAGCCTGCACGGCTCGGCCGCGCAGGCCGCCATCAGGCTGGACGACGCGGCGCGGGCGCTCGTGGAGTCCGTCCCCGCCGAGAGCGCCCCGGCCGAGCTGTGGGAAGCGGTCGGTGCCCTGCGGGGCCGGGACGCGGACGGGTACTCGACGGCGCTCGGCCGGCTCGCCATGGCCCGGCGGGACATCGCGGACGAGATCGAGGCCGTCGAGCTGCTCGCGCGGCTGCGGGACAGCTGCCCCGGCCTGGCGGAGGACTGGGCGCGAGCCGCGGAGTCCGGGGCCACCGGGTTCGGGCTCGTCTGGCCGGTGCCCCTGGAGAAGCTGCTCACCGCGCTCCCCGGCACGGACACGCTGGACATGGTGATCCTGCTCGACGCCGCCGAGCTCGGCGTCAACCGGCTGATGGTCTCCGGTGCGGCGCCCCGGCTGGTCGCGGTCGCGTCCGGAGCCCGGCGATCGGGGACGGACACGCTGCTCGGGGTGCTCACCCAGGCGGGCGCTCCCGTCGTCCGGGGCCGGACACCGGCCACCGGGAGCGGACGCGTGGTGCACCTGCCGCAGGCGCGGCGGCCCGGAGCATCCGGACCCGCGGTGCAGGCGGTGGGGAAGCGGCAGGCCGGCGCCTGACGCACGGGCTCAGGGGCCGGTCGAGCGCAGCGCGGACTCGATCCGTTCCGGCAGCGCGAACGGATCGTCCGCGGACGGTTCCTGGCGTTCCCAGCGTGGGCCGCCCTCGGGCCCGGCGATGTAGAGGCTCCAGCGGTGCCGGCTCGGATCGTTGCGCCGGAGCTGGGCCAGCGGGGTCGACGCCCACACCGCCCCCAGCTCGGGGAACTCCGGTGGTCGCCGGTCCAGGATCGTCAGGTGATCGCCGGCCGTCGTGTAGCCGATGCGCCGCTCGTCCCGGAGGCTTTCGGGGACCAGCGCCGCACACCATTCGGCGACACGGGCACGCACGTCCTCGGGGATCGCCATGCCCGCAGATCATCCCGGTCGGGCGCCGTCGGGGGAAGGGGCGGTTGCCGGACGGTAACGTCGCCGGGATGACAGACCAGTCGGTGAGCCGGTTCGGCCACGTCGAGCTCGAGGACATGCCGGAGGACCTGCGGGAACGGATCGGCGCGATCGCCGAGAAGTCGGGCTTCGTCCCCAACGTCTTCCTCGCGCTGGCCCGCCGCCCGCGCGAGCTGCGCGCGTTCCTGGACTACCACGACGCGCTGATGGACTCGAACGACGGACTCTCCAAGACCGAACGCGAGCTGATCGTCGTCGCGACCTCCGGGGCGAACCACTGCACCTACTGCGTGGTCGCGCACGGGGCGATCCTGCGGGTCCGGGCGAAGGACGCCGAGATCGCGGACCGCGTCGCCTCCAACCCGTACGCGGTCGAGCTCAGCCCGCGGGAGCGGGCCATCGTGGACCTCGCCCTGCTGGTGGCGACGGACTCCTCCGCGCTCACCGAGGCGGAACTGGACGACGCCCGGCTCGCGGGCCTGTCGGACGAGGAGATCTGGGACGTCGGCGCGATCACCGCGCTCTTCGCCCTGTCGAACAGGATGGCGCACCTGACCGCCCTGCGCCCCAACCCGGAGTTCTACCTGATGGGTCGCCTCCCCCGCTGACCCGCGAGTCGCGGTATTTCCGTCACCGAGTCGCGGTGGATACGTCCCGACGGCGGGGCGCACCGCCGGCCCCGCACGTCGATCAGGGGCCGGGCGTGCTCGTGGAACGGACGAGCTACTCGCAGCCGATCCCGTCCTTGTCCGCGTCCAGGCCGTAGATGTCGTTCCCGGTGACCCGCACCGGGCCCTTCACGTACGACGGCCCGTTGCCGGACCCACCCTGGCAGTCGACGTCCGAGTCGATCGGTACACATCCGCTGTAGTTGGGGTCGCAGCCCGACGAGGCGGCCGGGGCCGGCTTCGCCGCGGTGGTGCGGCGCGGCGCCGGTGCGGCCGCGACGGCCGCGGGCGCAGCGGCGGGGGCGACGGTGGCCCGGGTGGTCGTGCGCGGGGCGGTCGTGGTGGTACGCGGCCGGGTCGTCGTCGTCGGCGCGGCGGCGACCTGGGTCGTCGTCCCCGGGGCCGGAGTGATGCCGGGCGGGGCTGTCGTCGTGGTCGGCGTCGCGGTGACCGTGATCGTCACGGGGGCGGCGGCGAGCGTCGGGGTCTCCGCGGAACCGCATCCGGCGAGGGCGAGACCGGCAAGGGCGAGGACGGACAGGGCGACGGTGCGCGGTGTGCGGTTCACGCCGACTCATCGCGGTCGGACGTGCGTCCGCAACCGGCCGGGCACGAAGATCGTCAAATGTGACGAGCCGCCGGCCGAGCCCGGCCCCGCGTCCCGACTCGCGGGGGTGGACGTCGCGACTCGCCGGACACGGGTTCACCCCGACTCGGTGACGGAAATACCGCGACTCGCGGGTCAGAGGACCTTGGAGAGGAAGGCCTTGGTGCGCTCCTCCCGGGGGTTCGACAGGACCTCGCGGGGAGCGCCCGCCTCCACGATCCGGCCCTCGTCCATGAAGACCAGGGAGTCCCCGACCTCGCGGGCGAAGCCCATCTCGTGCGTCACGACGATCATCGTCATGCCGTCCCGCGCGAGCCCGCGCATGACGTCCAGTACCTCCCCGACGAGCTCCGGGTCCAGGGCCGAGGTGGGCTCGTCGAACAGCATGAGCCGCGGGGACATCGCCAGCGCCCGGGCGATCGCGACCCGCTGCTGCTGGCCGCCGGAGAGCTGCGCCGGATAGTTCGTCATCCGGTCCGCCAGGCCGACCCGGTCCAGGAGCTCCTCCGCCTGCTTCCGCGCTGCCGCCCGGGCGGACCGCCGCACCACCAGCGGCGCCTCCATCACGTTCTCCAGCGCCGTCTTGTGCGGGAACAGGTTGAAGCGCTGGAACACCATCCCGATGTCCCGGCGCTGCTTCGCGATCTCGGACTCGCGCATCTCGTGCAGCTTCCCGCCGGCCTCGCGGTAGCCGATCAGGTGCCCGTCGACGCGCAACCGGCCGGAGTCGATGCGTTCGAGATGGTTGATGCAGCGCAGCATCGTGGACTTGCCCGAGCCGGACGGCCCGACCACGCACGCCACCTCGCCGGGCTGCACCACGAAGTCGACGCCGCGCAGCACCTCGGTGCTGCCGAAGCGCTTGTGGATGCCGATGGCCTCCACCATGGGGGTGCTCATGTGGCCGGCCTCCACCTCAGGAGCGTCGGACCGGGTGGCCCGCTCTGCACACCCCGGCCGAACCGCCGCTCCACGAATCCCTGCCCGACGGACAACACGGAGGTCAGCGCCAGGTACCAGGCCGCGGCCACGATGAGCAGCGGGATCGTCTGGAAGTTCACCGAGTAGATCCGCTGCACCGAGGTGAGCAGCTCGAAGTACCCGATGACGACGACGAGCGAGGTCGTCTTCAACATCGAGATCGTCTCGTTGCCCGTCGGCGGGATGATCACCCGCATCGCCTGCGGCAGCACGATCCGGCGCAGCGTCTGGGCCCGGGACATGCCCAGCGCCCCGGCCGCCTCGGTCTGCCCGTGGTCCACGGACTGGATGCCGCCGCGGACGATCTCCGCCATGTACGCGGCCTCGTTGAGCCCCAGGCCCAGCAGGCAGGCCGCGAACTGGTTGATCAGCAGGTTGGTGTCGAAGGAGATGAACTCCGGCCCGAACGGGATGCCCAGCGCGAGCCGGGGGTAGAGCGCGGAGAGGAAGTTCCAGAACAGCAGCTGCGCGATCAGCGGGGTCCCGCGGAACACCCAGATGTAGAGCGCGGCCACCGACGACAGGATCGGGTTCGGCGAGAGCCGCATGACGGCGAGCAGGATGCCGCCGACGATCCCGATCACCATCGAGATGACGGTCAGGAGCAGCGTGTTCGAGAGCCCGTTGAGCACCGGCGCGGAGAACAGGTAGGTCCCCACGACGTTCCAGCGGAAGTTGTCGTTGGTGAGCACGGTGTGCACGAACATCGCGGCGAGCACCGCGAGGACCGCGACCGCCACCCATCGCCCGGGGTGCCGGACCGGGACGGCGTCGAGGGGTTCCGACGAGCGCACGTCCCGGTCGGTCGAGGAAGCCGTCACCGACGTCAGCTCGAGATCTCGGAGGTGGGGATCGCGCCGGCGGCGACGTTCCACTTGTCCAGGATCGACTTGTAGGTGCCGTCCGCGATCAGCGCCTGGATCGCGCCCTGCACGGCCTTCGGGTAGTCGCCCTGGCCCTTCTTCAGCACGACGCCGTAGGGCGCGGTGTCGTAGGGCTCCCCGACGACCTCCACGGCGTTCTGCGTGGTGGTGACCGCGTACGCCGCGACCGGCGAGTCCGCGAGCATCGCCACGATCCGGTTGGAGGTCAGCGCGAGCGTGACGTCCGTCTGCGCCTGCAGTTCGGTGACCTGGATGGCGGGCTGACCGGCGTCGGTGCAGGTCTTGCTGCGGGCGGCGATGTCGTCGACCTGCACCGTGCCGGCCTGGACGCCGACGGCCTTGCCGCACAGGTTGTCCGGCGTGATGCCGTCCGGGTTGCCCGCCTTCACGGCCAGGCTCGTGCCCGCGCTGTAGTAGCTGACCATGTCGACGGTCTGCACGCGCTCGTCGTTGATGGTGAACGAGGAGATGCCGGCCTCGTACTTGCCGCCGTCGATGCCGGGGATGATCCCGGAGAACGCGGAGTTCTGGAACTCCGGCGTCAGCCCGAGCTTCTGCGCGATCGCCGTGCCGAGGTCCACGTCCATGCCGATGACCGTGGTGCCGTCCGGGGCCGTGAACTCGTTGGGCGCGTAGGAGGCGTCCGTGCCGAAGACGAGCTTGCCGTCCGCGGAGACGGCCTGCGGGACCATCGCGGCGAGGGCGTCGTCCTTGGTCGCGGCCGGGACCGCGGCGGCGCTGCTCGCGCCCGCGCCGGTGCCGCCGCTCGTGTTCCCACTGCCGTCACCCCCCGCGCCGCAGCCGGCGAGCAGGGCGACCAGCGCCGCCGCGGCGACGGTGGTGGGGATGGTGGTCCGGGTTCGGACGTGCACTGTAGACCTCCGAGGTCGGGCCGCGGGTCACCCGTTCGGAGTTACCCGCGAGTTGGTCGAACCCGGGGATCGTGCCACTTCGGTGACGCACGGACATCTTCTCGTCGGCCGCCGTTACCGGACGGTGGCCGTGCGGACATCAGTGCGACATGCGATTGGCCGGAGCCGTCGGAGGGTAAGCGGAACCGGACGGAGCGCTCGTACGTTGCTCCGATGACACACCCGAGCTCCCGGAGGACGGTATGGCCCTGATCAGGAAATTGACCGCGCTGGCGGGTGCGGCCGAGGCCGCCCGCCGCTACGCGAAGAAGAACCCGGACAAGGCCGGGAAGTACCTGGACCAGGCGGCCCAGTTCGTCGACAAGCAGACGAAGGGCAAGTACTCGGGCCAGATCTCGACCGCCGCCCGCAAGGTCAAGAACGTCGCGGGTGTCCCGCAGCCCGGGGCCGGCCACGGCACCACCACGGCCTACGAGCCGCCCACCCCGGGCACCGGCGCCGCCGGCTCCGGCTACACCGGCGGCAACGGCGCGTCGGGCTACACGGCGGAGAACGCCCCGCCGCCCTCGCCGTACCGGCCGAACAACTGAGGTAGCGGCCGCCGGAGCCCGGGTCACCACGGTGACCCGGGCTCCGTCGTGTCCGGACCGTCGCGCCGGGGTACCGAGATTCGGACGTCCTCGGACCCTGTTGCCGTGCGCACGGATGCGGAACCGATCATGTTGCCGCGCGCGCTCCCCCGTCGGTCCCGAGCCGTGCCAGGATCGGGTGACCAGGACGTCCGGCGCCGGACACCCGCGTACCCCGCGGGCGGTGCGGCACCGCAGGTCCGCGGCCCGCCACCCGCGGCCGTGGATCGCGAGACAACAGGAGGCACCGTGTCGGACCCACAGGGCTGGATCCCGGGCGATCCCCGTTCACGCCCCACGCCGGAGCACATCGTCACCGGGCTCAAGGGGACGGACGCCGGCGGCGAGGATCTCGTACAGCTGCTGACACCCGAGGGCGTCCGGGTACCGGACGAGCGGTTCGAGTCCTACGCCGCGGACATCGACGAGGCGATGCTCAAGGACCTCTACCGGGACATGGTCCTGGTCCGCCGCGCGGACCGGGAGGGCAACGCGCTGCAACGCCAGGGCCAGCTCGGCATCTGGGTCCCGCTGCTCGGCCAGGAGGCCGCGCAGATCGGCGCCGGCCGCGCGCTGGAACCGCAGGACATGGCGTTCCCGAGCTACCGCGAGCACGGCGTCGCGTGGTGTCGCGGGATCGACCCGACCGACCTGCTCGGCATCTTCCGGGGCACGGACCACGGCAGCTGGGACCCGCTGGAGAAGCGGTTCCACCTCTACACGATCGTCATCGGGAACCAGTGCCTCAACGCCACCGGCTACGCGATGGGGCAGGTCTTCGACAGCAGGGTCGGCGGTGCGGACACCGGGACGACCCGCGAGGCGACGATGTGCTTCTTCGGGGACGGCGCCACCAGCCAGGGAGACGTCCACGAGGGCTTCGTCTGGGCCGCCGCCTACGACGCGCCGGTGGTCTTCTACTGCCAGAACAACCAGTGGGCCATCTCGGTGCCGCTGGAGAAGCAGACCCGGGTGCCCCTCTACCAGCGGGCCCGCGGCTACGGCTTCCCCGGGATCCGGGTCGACGGCAACGACGTGCTCGCCTGCCTCGCCGTCTCGCGCTGGGCGCTGGCGGAGTGCCGCAGCGGCAACGGCCCGGTGCTCGTCGAGGCGTTCACCTACCGGATGGACTCCCACACCACCTCCGACGACGCCTCCCGCTACCGCCTCGCGGACGAGGTGGAGCTGTGGAAGCTCAAGGACCCGATCGAGCGGGTGCGGGTGAACCTGGTGCGCGAGCACGGCGTGGAGCCGGAGTTCTTCGCCGATGTCGACGCCGAGGCGGACGCGCTGGCGGAGCGGCTGCGGGCCTTCTGCCGCGCGATGCCGGACCCGTCGCCGGACCGGATCTTCTCCGAGGTCTACGCGGACCTGTCCCCGCAGGTGGAGGCCCAGAAGGCCGAGTACCTGGCCTATCGCGAGTCGTTCGCCGAGAGCATCGGATCGGAGGCCTGACATGCCCCAGATGACGATCGCGAAGGCGTTGGGCGAAGGCCTGCGCGCCGCGATGGACAAGGATCCGAAGGTCCTGATCATGGGCGAGGACGTCGGCAAGCTCGGCGGCGTCTTCCGGGTCACGGACGGCCTGCAGAAGGACTTCGGCGAGCAGCGCGTGCTGGACACCCCGCTCTCGGAGAGCGGCATCATCGGCACCGCGGTGGGCCTCGCGATCCGCGGGTACCGGCCGGTCTGCGAGATCCAGTTCGACGGCTTCGTGTTCCCCGGCTACGACCAGATCGTCTCCCAGCTGGCGAAGGTCCGGTTCCGCTCGCAGGGCAAGGTGCCGATGCCGGTGGTCGTCCGGATCCCGTTCGGCGGTGGGATCGGCGCCGTCGAACACCACAGCGAGTCCCCGGAGTCCCTGTTCGCGCACGTCGCGGGCCTGAAGGTGGTCGCCTGCTCGAACGCCGAGGACGCCTACTGGATGATCCAGCAGGCCATCGAGACGGACGACCCGGTGATCTTCTTCGAACCGAAGCGGCGGTACTGGGAGAAGGCCGAGGTCTCGGTCGCGCAGCCGCCCGCGCCGCTGTTCTCGTCCCGGGTGCTGCGACCCGGCGGCCAGGTCACCGTCGCCTGCTACGGGCCGCTGGTGAAGACCTGCCTCGAGGCCGCCACCGCCGCGGAGGCGGAGGGCCTGGACCTCGAGGTGATCGACCTGCGCGCCCTCTCCCCGCTGGACCTCGGGCCGGTGTTCGAGTCCGTGCGCCGGACCGGGCACCTCGTCGTCGTGTCCGAGGCGCCGTCCGAGTCGTCGGTCACGGCGGAGGTCGCGGCGCGGGTGCAGCAGGAGTGCTTCTTCTCCCTCGAAGCGCCGGTGCTGCGGGTGACGGGGTTCGACACCCCGTATCCCCCCGCCAAGTGCGAGGAGGACTTCCTGCCCGACCTGGACCGGGTGCTCGACGCCGTCGACCGCTCGCTGGCCTGGTGAGCGCGGCGATGACCACACAGCGCCAGGAGTTCAGGCTGCCGGACGTCGGCGAGGGCCTGATGGAGGCCGAGATCGTCGCGTGGCAGGTCGCCGAGGGGGACACGGTGGCCGTCAACCAGGTGCTCGTGGAGATCGAGACCGCCAAGGCGGTCGTCGAGCTGCCGTCGCCCTTCGCGGGGACGGTCGGCGAGCTGCTGGCCGAGCCGGGGGCGACCGTGCAGGTGGGCACGCCGATCATCGCGATCGAGACGGCGGGCGCCGCGTCCTCCGACGCCGGGGCGAAGATCGGTGAGGCGGGCGCGGACGGCCGGATCGCGACCCTCGTGGGGTACGGCCCGCGGCAGGGGGCGGCCACGCGCCGTCCGCGCCGGGGTGCCCAGGCCCCGACCCAGCCCCCGCCCCCGCCCCCGCCCCCGGATGATGATCGGCGATCGGGCACCGGGGACCGCGCCACGAACGGCTCCGCGCACCCGGACGACGATCATGGCCGGACGGTGCCGCAGGCGAAGCCGCCGGTCCGCAAGCTCGCGAAGGACCTCGGGGTCGACCTGCGCGATCTCGCGGGCTCCGGCGCGGGCGGCGTGATCACCCGGGAGGACGTCCAGGCGGCGGCGAGCGCCCCGCCGGTGGCGGTCCCGGCCGCGGCACCGGTGACCACGGGCGGTGTCCGGCGCGAGCCGATCCGCGGCGTCCGCAAGGCGACCGCGGCCGCGATGGTGTCCAGCGCCTTCACCGCCCCGCACGTCACGGAGTTCCTGGCCGTGGACGTGACGGCCACGATGGCGCTGCGGGACAAGCTCCGCGGCACCCGCCCGTACGCGGAGGTGAAGCTGACCGCGCTGGCGTTCGTCGCCAAGGCGGTCTGCCTCGCCGTCCGGCGCACCCCGGAGATCAACGCGAGCTGGGACGAGGCCGCGGGCGAGATCGTCTACTACGACCGCGTCCAGCTCGGGATCGCCGCCGCGACCCCGCGGGGGCTGATCGTGCCGAAGGTCCGGGACGCGGACACGCTCGACCTCCCCGGGCTGGCGGGGGCGCTCGACGCGCTCACGGCCACGGCCCGGTCGGGGAAGACACCGCCCGCGGGCCTGGCGAACGGCACGATCACGATCACCAACGTCGGCGTCTTCGGGGTGGACACCGGCACCCCGATCCTCAACCCGGGTGAGGCGGCGATCCTGGCCGTCGGGGCGATCAAACCGGCGCCCTGGGTCGTCGACGGCGAGCTCGCCGTGCGGACGGTGTGCCAGCTCGCGCTCTCGTTCGACCACCGGCTGGTCGACGGCGAGCAGGGCTCCCGCTTCCTCGCCGACGTCGGCGCGCTGCTGCAGGACCCGGGCCTCGCCCTCACCTGGTAGCCCGCTCGACCACCTCCACCGCGGTCCCGGTACGGGTTCGAACCCGTGCCGGGGCGGCGGGAGCGGTACCCATGGCGGTCACCCGGCGAATGCACAGCCGATCCGGGAGCACAGGCGGTGTCTCGCGCGTTGTACGGATATGCCGTTCGTGCTGCTGTACCTCGTCGTCGAGATCGTGGCCTTCGTCGCGCTCGGGTCGTGGATCGGGTTCGCCGCCACGCTCCTGATCGTGCTGGCGAGTTCCGTGATCGGGCTCCTGCTCGCGCGTCGCGAGGGTGTGCGCGCCGCGCAGGCCTTCGCCACGGCGGCGCGCAGCCGCAAGGTCGCCCACGCCGAGATGACGGACGGGATGCTCGTCGCCGCGGGCGGCGTGCTCCTGTTCGTCCCGGGCCTGGTCACGGACCTGCTCGGGCTGCTGCTCGTCCTGCCGCCCACCCGGGCGCTGGTCCGCCGGCGGATCGTGGCGTCCGCCGAGCGACGCAGCCCCGGGCTGCGGACTGCCCGCATCCGCGGCGAGGGCCCCGTGGTCGACGCCGAGGTCGTCGGCGGGCCCACCTACGACAGCGGGCCCACCAGCACCGATCGCCGGCCGAATGCGACCGGGCCCATGGTCATCGAGGGCACGGTCGTCGACGAGCGCTGAGCCCGGACCGCCCCGTCACTCCCCGCCCGGGATCACGAACGCGACCGGGAGGGATTCGTGCTGGTTGGTGAGCACCGTGGCGGCACCCCCGGCGAGGAGGACCGCCACCGCGCCGCCCAGGATGGCCCGGTGCCCGATGCGCACGCCGGTGCGCTGTTGCCCGGTGCGTGACTGCCCGGAGCGCTGCTGTCGGGGTCGCTGCTGTCCGGGGCGCATCCGCAGCGCCTGCCGGGTCTGCTTCGTCATGCTGTGCCGTCCGGATCCCATGGACCCTCCCCATCGAGTAGGCCGCACACACGATTACTCCGAACGAGTGTGTTGCCTCGGGGGGCCGCTGCGCCAGTCGAGATCGGGATATCACCCTGCAGAGCGTTCGGAGCGGCGTGTCCGCCTCCTTTCAGGTGACTACCCCTCAAGCTCCAGGCCCCACGTGGTGGTGCACTGAACGGTGACGCGGACGGGCTCCGGCTCCAGCTCGAGATCCCGCACGTCGACGTCCGGGGCTCCCTCCACTCCTGCCGCGCGCATCGCGAACATCGGCCTCGCCCCGCGCCCGTCGGACTCGGTGAGCCGGCGCAGCGGACCCAGCCGCCCACCCAGCGCGGCGGCGTACCCCTCGGCCCGGCGACGGGCGTCCGCCACGGCATTGCGCTGCGCGACGAGGACCGCGGCGTCGGTGTCGTCGAGGAGCCAGGTCGGGCCGGTGAGCCCGGACGGCTCCGCGGCGAGCAGCGCGCCGAGCACGGTCTCGAGCTCGGCCAGGTCCGTGACCCGCAGCGTCAGCTGTTCACTCGCCCGGCAGGTACCCGTCCGGGACCCGCGCTTCCACTCGTCGTGCACCCAGAGCCGGCGGTGGGCGACGGTCACGGCCGGGGAGTCCAGGGCGCGCTGTGCCGCGGCGACCAGCTTCCCGAGCTCGGTGACGGCGGCGGCGCGGGTGCGGCCCTTCGCCGAGAAGCTCAGGCCGAGCTCGGCCCGGTCCGCGATCTCCTCGTGGTGGCCCGTGCCCTCGGTGACGATCTCGGGGAACTCGCTCATGCCGTCAGCCAAACAGACCGGGGCGTCTTCGCCCATCTCGTGTCCTCGCTAGACACCCGTAGATCACGCGATCGCTACCGTGGGCACATGGCCGCCCTCCTCCCCCACCTGCGCAGGCTGGTGCGGCAGGGACCCTCGGACGCCCCGGGTCCGGTGGTGGACCTGCTCGGCCGGGTCGGCCTCGTCGGCTACGGGGTCGTGCACCTGCTCGTCGCGTGGCTGGCGGTGCAGATCGCGCTCGGCACCCCCGCCGGCAACGCGGACGTGCAGGGCGCCGTCGCGTCCGTCGCGTCGACCCGGTTCGGGTCCGCGGCGCTGGTCGTCGCGGTGGTGTGCCTGGTGGCGTTCGCGCTCTGGCAGGTGACGGCCGCGGTCCTCGGCTTCCGCTGGGTGTCCGGCGGCGAGCGGGTGCGCAAGCGGGTCGGCGCGGTGTCGAAGGCGATCGCGATGCTCGGGCTGGCGGCTGCGGCCGCCACCTTCCTGGCCGGTGGGCGCAGCTCCGGGGACGCGGGCGCGCAGGCGGCCACGGCGGACCTGCTGCTCCTGCCCGCGGGCCGCTTCCTGGTGGCCGGCGCGGCGGTCGCCGTGCTGGTCGTCGCGGTGGCGATGGTCTACACGGGGGTGCGCCGGACCTTCATGGGGGATCTCGACGTCCGGCACCTGCCGGACGGCGTGCGGCACGGCATCGAGACCGTGGGCGTGATCGGGCACGTGGCCCGGGCGCTGGCGTTCGGCGTCGTGGGGGTGTTGCTGGGCACGGCCGCGCTGGCCTCGGACGCCACCCGGGCCGGCGGCCTGGACGCCGCCCTGCGCCTGCTGGGGGCCACTCCCCTGGGCGCGTCCGTGCTGGTCGTCGTCGGGCTCGGGTTCGGGGCGTTCGGGTTGTTCTGCATCGCGGACGCGCTGACGCGTCGGGCCTGATGCCGCTGTCTCCTGACGTCGCGTCTCCTGATGACGCTGCCTCCCTACCGCTGTCTGCGGACAGCGCTAGACGCCGGTAGAGACACCGATCGCGACACGCCGATCGGCCCCGATAGCCAAATCTACGGTTCCCGCGAGACGGCCGGATACCGTCCGATCCATGGATCCGGTCCGCAACCCGTTCGCTCCCGGCGCTGGTCAACGGCCTCCCGAGCTCGCCGGCCGGGACAAGGAGGTGGACGCGTTCGAGATCGTGCTCGAACGCGTCGCACGGGGACGTCCGGAGCGGAGCCTCGTGCTCACCGGCCTGCGCGGCGTCGGCAAGACCGTTCTGCTCGGGGAGCTGCGCTCGATGGCCCTGAAGGCGGGGTGGGGTGCCGGGAAGATCGAGGCCAGGCCGGACGCGGACCTGCGCCGCCCGCTGTCCGCCGCGCTGCACCGCGCGATCCGGGACCTCGCCGTCCAGCATCCGCGGCAGGAACGGGTCGACGAGGTGCTCGGCGTGCTGAAGGCGTTCGCGCTGCGTGCGTCGCCTGCGGAAGCGAAGCTCCGGGACCGCTGGCAGCCCGGGATCGACGTGCCGGTGAAGAGCGGGCGCGCGGACTCCGGGGACATCGAGATCGACCTGGTGGAGCTGTTCACCGAGGTCGCCGAGCTCGCGAGCGAGGTCTCGACGGGCATCGCGATCCTCATCGACGAGATGCAGGACCTGCGTCCGGACGACGTGTCCGCCCTCTGCGCGGCCTGCCACGAACTCTCCCAGTCCCGCGCGCCGCTCGTCGTCGTCGGAGCGGGGCTGCCGCACCTGCCCGCGGTGCTCTCGGCGTCGAAGTCCTACTCGGAACGTCTCTTCAAGTACAGCCGGATCGGCCAGCTGGACCGGGCGGACGCGGACTTCGCGCTGATCGCCCCCGCCGAGCGCGAGGACGCGGCGTTCGACGGCGAGGCACTCGAGGACCTCTACCTCCGTTCGGGCGGCTATCCCTACTTCGTCCAGGCGTACGGCAAGGCCGCCTGGGACGCGGCGCCGACGAGCCCGATCGGCGTCAGGGACGTCGCGATGGCGGCACCGGAGGCGGAGGCGGAGCTGGCCGTCGGATTCTTCGGATCCCGGTTCGAACGGGCGACCCCCGCCGAGCGGGAGTACCTGCGCGCCATGGCCGAGCTCGCCGACGGGACGGACGAGCCGGTCGTCACCTCGGGTATCGCCGACCATCTGACGCGGAAGCCGTCCTCGCTCTCCCCCGCCCGGGACAGCCTGCTGAAGAAGGGGCTGGTCTTCTCCGCGCAGCGCGGTCAGATCGCGTTCACGGTGCCGC
This sequence comes from Pseudonocardia sp., assembly GCA_025869365.1. Taxonomy (GTDB): domain Bacteria; phylum Actinomycetota; class Actinomycetes; order Mycobacteriales; family Pseudonocardiaceae; genus Pseudonocardia. The sequence goes on along the minus strand of JAOZVV010000014.1, from coordinate 1,138 downwards.
ACTTCGGGCGCTACCTGCTGGCGCACTCATGAGGGTCTGATACTGGTCCGAACGAGTGAACTGCCGGAATGACCCGTCGCGAGGTAACGCCCGGGCCCGGGGGGCCGATTCCCAGTACAGCCCCGTGGCGCTGTCGGACCCCCGACCTGGCAGCTCCACGGGGCATTCTCGTGCCGGGGTCGCAGTGGCCCGGTGGGGCGGACACCGCCGAGTGACGGAAGACCCCCTGCCCGTAGCATCTGTCCGGTGCCGGACCCGAAGTTCGAGATCCAGATGCTGCACGACCGGGTCATGATCAAGATGATCGACGGATCCGGCGAACGGCGCAGCTCGGCGGGAATCGTCATCCCGGCCACGGCGCAGGTGGCGAAGCGACTCGTCTGGGGAGAGGTCGTGGGGACAGGTCAGCACGTCCGCGGCGTCAAGGCCGGGGACCGGGTTCTCCTCGCCCCCGACGACCAGTACGAGGTGGAGATCCAGGGGGGCTCCTATCTCGTCATGCGGGAGCGTGACCTGCACGCCGTGGCCTCCGCGGACACGGACACCACGTCGCAGGGCACCGGCCTGTACCTCTGACGTACGCCGATCGGGGACGGTCGGTGGCATTCGTGGGGAAGGAACAGCACGTCATGTCCGAGCGGCAGTCCTCGTCCGGCGAGGTGACCGATCGAGAGACGTCGGGGGGAACCGACGCATCTCCGTCCGGTGGGCCGACGCGGCCCGCCACGGACCAGGGCACACCCGGGCAGGAGGTGTCCGGCCCCGCAACACCAGTGGTGGACCCTGCCGCCGGCGCCCCCGAGGGCGCCGCCGCCGGGACGCCGCCGGCCGCCGCGGTGACAC
>JAOZVV010000014.1:0-285 GCA_025869365.1 Pseudonocardia sp. | reverse complement strand
CCCCCCCCCCCCCCCCCCCCCCCCGCGGGGGGGCGGGCCCCCCCCCCCCCCCCCGGCGGGGCCCCCCCCCCCCGCCCCCCCGCCCGCCCCCCCGCCGCCGGGACGCCGCCGGCCGCCGCGGTGACACCGCCGGCCGCCTCCGGGAACGGTGCCGGAGGTCCCGCCCCGGTGACGTCGACGGCGCCCGGTGCGACCCCACGCCCCCGTCCGCGGCCGCGGCCCGAACCGGCCCCGGACGACTCGCCGACGGTCGCGACGGCCGCCGCGGGTGCCACCCCGGGTCCC
>JAOZVV010000013.1 GCA_025869365.1 Pseudonocardia sp. | reverse complement strand
GACGTCCGTGACCCGACCGGGGTCCGGGCGTCGCGAGAAGCGACGAAGGGGCGGTTCCGTGAACCGGAACCCCCCCTTCGTCATCGCGCGGTGGGCAGACGGCGCGGTGGGCAGACAGCGCGGTGAACAGAGCAGGACTCCCGCAACCCCCGACGACTGCGGGAGCCCCACCGAGATCGGAGGCGGGCCCGGCACGGGCCCGAAGCGATCGAGCAGACCCGGAGCACGCCGGTCTGCGGGCGGGGTGGGGCGGCCTCCGCAACGGTGGGTTCAGGCAGGCATGGCCAGGTCGCGGCGTTCCAGGATCATGCGGCGCTCGGCCTCGCCGAGGCCACCCCACACTCCGAACGGCTCCCGGGTCTCCAGGGCGAACTCCCGGCACATGTCCATCACGGGGCATCTCCCGCACACGGCCTTGGCCTGCGCCGTGCGACGGGATCGGGACGGGTTGCGCTCGCCGTCCGGATGGAAGAAGACGGCACTGTCCATTCCCCGGCACGAACCGAGCCGCTGCCACTGCCATGCGTGGTCCATGGGGCCAGGGAGTCGGGACACATCACTCACTCGGCTCACCTCGTTCTCGTGAGAGACCCGGCGACCTGGGTGTGCCGGGCGATCTCACGGCTATTTCCCGGAGGGTTTCGCCACCAAACACACCCGGCCGTGAGGGGTGGGTGACCGGGTGTGCGGCGGCTTTCCGGATCCGCCGCGGATCCGCCGGCGAGGCTCGTTCCACTGTCGACGTCAGCGCAGCTCAGAGACGTGTTGTGACGCCGTTACGCACGTCGGGCGGCGAGGTCCCCGACCCGGAGCTCCCGGTCGAAAGTGACGTACATCACATGTCGATCCGGGAACTCTCAGGTGTCCTCGAGCGCCTTGTCGACCGTGTCGTGGATGTCGAACAGGGGGATGAGCCCCGCGATGCTCAGCGGGCGCAGCACCCGGCGTCCGGTGCAGGCGAGCCGGAGTTCCACCCCGGCGGCGTGCGCCGCCTCGCGCACCTCGATGAGGACGGCCAGCCCGCTGGTGCCGAGGAACGACACCCCGTCCAGGGCGAGCACGATCAGCTCGGCCCCGCTGGAGCCCAGGTGCTCCAGCACGGTGGCCCGCAGCCGCGGTGAGGTGAGCATGTCCACCTCGCCGCCGACCTCGACGACGAACCGGCCCGGCGCCACGGTTCGGCTGGACACGCTGATCTGGTCGTCCGCCTCGGAGGCTCGGCGGGCCGACGGGGGTTCGGCCGAAGACTCTTGCGCGTGCTGCATCGCGGTCACGCTAAGGGTCCGCGGCGCTGGATGCCACTCGGGACCGTCGGCGGGTCGGCAGGGTCGGACACCGTTCTCAGATCGCCATGGCGCCGCGGACCTCCGTCGCCGCGCCGGCCCCGCCGGAACCCGTCGCCGTGACCCGACCGGACGCGAGGACGTAGTAGCGTCCCGCCGTCTCCAGTGCGAACCCGACGTGCTGCTCCACCAGCAGCACCGACAGCCCGCCCCGGCTCGTCAGGTCCACGATCGTCTGCTCGATCTCGGCGACGACGGAGGGCTGGATGCCCTCGGTCGGTTCGTCGAGGATCAGCAGCCGCGGCTCCGTGATCAACGCGCGGGCGATGGCGAGCTGCTGGCGCTGCCCGCCGGAGCGCAGCCCCGCGCGCCGGCCCAGGAGGGCCTTCAGGGCGGGGAAGAGGTCGAGCGCCTCGTCGACTACAAGATCCTCTTCGGTCGGCCGTCTACACCGGCCGGACCGGTGGTGCGGACCTCGCAGGGCGTGCGGGAGCCCGGCCCGGGGTCAGGTGCGGGTCAGGTGCGGAAGGCGTGGCGGCCGGGGTCGAGATGGTCGTCGGCCTGATCGGACTTCTGGGTCTGCTCGGGCTTCTGGGCCTGCTCGGACCGCTCGCCGTGCGGGCGGGGGAGCGGGATGCGGCTGGTGATCTCCGCCGGCCTCGGGCCCTCGGCGAAGAGGTCGACGGTCTCCCGGTCCCGGTTGGCTCCGGTCTCGCCGTCGTCCGCCGGGGTCCCGTCCGCGGGAGGCTCGTCGGCCGGTGTCTCGTCCGCGGGGGTGACGAGGGGGATCGGGCCGGTGTCCGTGGAGCGGTCCGCGGCGTCCGCGGCCGAGCGGGAGGGCTGCCCCGGCACGGACCATCCCGAGTCCTCGCGGCCCGGGTCTCCGGGATGCTGCACGGTCACGTCGGCCCCGGCGGGCTCCGGGACGTCCTCGACCTGGGGGTCCTCCGCCTCCTCGGCCGGTGCGCTCCCCGCTCCCGCGGGATCGGAGGAGTCGACGCGGGTGCCGGCCTCGGTGGGCTCGGCCGCGTCGACCTCGGTCGGGGGGACGGTCCCGGGCGCAGGTTCGGCGGATGCGGGTTCGGCGGACGCCGGCACGAAGGGCGCTGAGTCGGCGGATGCCGGTTCGGCGGGCGCTGAGTCGGAGGGCGCCGGGACGGACGGCGCTGGGACGGACGGCGCTGGGTCGGCGGGCACCGGATCGGTGTCCTGAGGGACCGAGCCTGCCGGCCCCGTCTCGGCAGTCGAGCGCTCGGGTCCCGTCCCGGGTCCCTCGGCGGGGGCCGGCGGTGTGGCGGCCGCGGCAGGTGTCCGCTGCTCCGGCACGGCGGGCTGCTGGAGCCTGATCTCGCCGTCGAGCTGGCGCAGCTCGTTCCCGAGCGCTCCGTGCAGCCGGGCGAGCTCCGCCCTCAGGGCGGTGCGCAGGGCGTACAGCTCGCGCGTCCGGACAGCGACGTCGTCGTCCAGCGTGCGCATCTGTTCGCGGGCCCGCTGGGCCGCCGCGCGCTCCCGGTCCGCGACGGCGCGCGCCTCGCCCGCCGCCCGGTGTGCCTCCTCGAGCAGGGCGGCCGCCTGGTGCGTCGCCCTGCTGCGGATCTCCGAGGCCTCGCGCTCGGCGAGGCGGAGCACCCGCTCCGCCCGGGCGCCGAAGGTCTCCGGTGTCGCCGGTGCGGTGGCGGCGTGGGAGCGGTCCCGGGCGACCGCGAGCTCGTCCGCGGCCGCGGCCGCGTGCTGCTCGGCCATCCGCCGGGCGTTCTCGGCGGCGACGAGCCTCCGGCGCAGCTCCTCGACGTGGGACTCGACCTGCTCACGGGCATAACCGCGGCGGACGACATCGAATCCGGGGTGCGGGTCCTCGGGGTCCAGTGGCGCGGTCACGCCGGGTAGTTTTCCTGGTCGCACCCTGGGCGCGCTCGCCGGGTCGGTGGACGACCTGTTGCGTGCGGTCGGCGGTCGGCTCCACAGAGTGACCATGCGCCGGGGTCCCGCCACCCGGTCTCGTGACGGCGTTAGGGTCGTCCCCATCAGCACGCAGACCCCGCCCCAGGAGCCCGTCGACCGGTCCTGCGCCCGTACCCGCAGCTGGGTCGACGAGGCGGTCCGTCGTGTCGAGGCGGACGCCAACCGCTCCGCGGACACCCACCTCCACGTCTTCCCGCTGCCGCCGCAATGGGGGATCGACGTCTACCTCAAGGACGAGTCCGTCCACCCCACCGGCAGTCTCAAGCACCGGCTGGCGCGGTCGCTGTTCCTCTACTCCCTGGTCAACGGCCGGATCGGGGCCACGACGACCGTCGTCGAGGCCAGTTCCGGCTCCACCGCGGTGTCCGAGGCCTACTTCGCGAAGCTGATCGGCGTCCCGTTCGTGGCGGTGATGCCACGGGCGACGAGCCCGGAGAAGGTCTCCCTGATCGAGCAGTACGGCGGGCGCTGTCACTTCGTGGACTCCGGCCCGGAGATGTACTCGGAGGCGGAGCGGCTGGCCCGCGAGTCCGACGGTCTCTACATGGACCAGTTCACCTACGCCGAGCGGGCGACGGACTGGCGGGGGAACAACAACATCGCCGAGTCGATCGTGGCGCAGCTGGCGCAGGAGCCCCATCCCGTCCCGGACTGGGTGGTCGTCGGGGCGGGGACCGGCGGCACGTCCGCGACGATCGGGCGCTACCTGCGTTACCGGCGGATGCCGACCCGGCTCGCCGTCGTGGACCCGGAGGGCTCGGCGTTCTTCCCGGGCTGGGCCGGCGGAGCGCACGAGTACCAGACCGGGCGGGCCAGCCGCATCGAGGGAATCGGCCGGCCGCGGATGGAGCCCAGCTTCGTGCCGACCGTGATCGACCTGATGATCCCGGTCCCGGACGCGGCCAGCATCGCCGCGGCCCGCCATCTCCACGCGGTCACGGGCCGGTGGGCGGGTGGCTCGACCGGGACGAACCTGTGGGGCGTGTGGCAGCTGGTCGCGCGGATGCTGCGGGAGGGCAGGCGCGGCAGCGTCGTCACCCTGATCTGCGACGGCGGCGAGCGCTACCGGCACAGCTACTACGACGACGGGTGGGTCGCCGAGCAGGGGCTGGACCTCGTCCCGCACGCCGCGACGCTGGAGCGGTTCCTCCTCACCGGCGAGTGGACCGGCTGACCACCTTCGGGGCACCTTCCGCGCGTTCTGCGACACTCGTCCGGTCCGGAGATGATGCACTGCGGGCATGATCGGGAGGACGAGCGTGACCGACGCGGCGCTGCGGGCCGGGCGGGTCACCCGCCGCCGGTTCCTGGGCGGCGCCGCCGCGGGCGCCGGGATCGTGCTGACCGGCAGCACCGTGATGCTCCGCAGTGCGGCGGCACCGGGCTACGGTCCGCTGCTGAGGGACCCCGCGGGTGTCCTGGACCTGCCTGCCGGCTTCTCCTACCACGTCGTCACCAGCGCGGGGAGGACCCGGCTCGAGTCCGGTGAGCCCACCCCGCGCAACCACGACGGCACGGGCGCGTTCGTCCGTCCCGGCGGCGGCACCGTGCTGGTCACCAACCACGAGATCCGCGAGGCGCAGGGCACGAGGAACCAGGTCCCGCACCTCGACGGGCTGGTCTACGACCCGGGCGCGGCCGGCGGCTGCACCGTCGTCGAGACGGACGCGCACGGCCGCCCGCTGCGGGAGTACGTCGGTGTCGCGGGGACGTCGACGAACTGCGCCGGCGGCGTCACGCCCTGGAACACCTGGCTGACCGGGGAGGAGACCGAGGAGCGCGAGGGGGACAAGTCCTACGAGCGCGACCACGGCTACGTCTTCGAGGTCGATCCCTTCGACGCCGCGGCCAACCGGGACCCCGCCCCGATCCGCGCGCTGGGCCGCTTCAGCCACGAGGCGTGCGCGGTGGACCCGCGGTCCGGGGCCGTCTACCTCACCGAGGACGCGACGGGACCGAACGGCCTGCTCTACCGCTGGACCCCGCCCGCCGGTTTCCGCAGCGGCAGGGGCGCCCTGCGCGCCCTCGGGCCCGCGGCCGGGGTGCTGTCCGCGATGCGGTGCACGGACGCGTCGGGCGCGCACGTCGACGACCTGTCCCGGGCCCGGAAGGTCGGCACCGAGTACGTGGTCGAGTGGGTGCCCGTGGAGGACCGCGAGGCGGCGGACCGCTCCACCCGGACGCAGCACGGGAACTCCGACGTCACCCGCGCGCACAAGCTCGAAGGCTGCTGGTGGGACGGCACCGGCGTGCACGTCGTGTCCAGCTACGCCGGCGGGGAGAGCCCGCAGCGGCACGACGGCCAGATCTGGTTCTACGACGCGGACCGCTCCCGGCTGACCCTCGGCCTGCTGCTCAAGGCCGGGAACCAGGACTTCGACGGGCCGGACAACATCAGCGTCTCGCCCTACGGCGGCGTGATCGTGGCGCAGGACGGCGACGGCGCGAACGGCCTGTTCGGCGTGACCGCGGACGGGGACCCGTACCCGGTGGCCCGAGCCGACCGCTCGGAGTTCACCGGGCCGGTGTACTCGCCGGACGGCACCGTGCTGTTCGCGAACACCCAGGAGCCCGGGACGATGTTCGCCATCACCGGTCCGTGGCGACGGGCCTGACCCCCCGACTCCGGCGACCCGGCTCCGGCCACCCTCCTCCGACGCCCCGCCCGGGGCTCCTGACGCCTCGCTCAGGCCGACGGCCGCAGCGCCTCCGGGACGCCGTCCGCGACGTCGAACAGCGCGAGCAGGCCGGTGGCCTCCAACGCCCGCGTGACGATCCGGGACCCGCAGACCAGCCGCAGCCGGTGGCCGCGCCGCTCCGCGTCGTCCTTCGCCGCGACCAGCACCGCCAGCCCGGCCGAGCCCAGGAACGTGACCTTCGTGAGGTCCAGCACCACCAGCGGGACAGTGGGCAGGTGCTCGTCGAGCTCGCCGCGCAGCACAGGGGCCGTCAGCGTGTCGATCTCCCCGAGGACATGGACGACCAGTGCGTCGTCCCCGTGTCCGACCACCTCGAAACGGACGACCTCGCCCACGTCTCCACCGGTGCCCGTGTCGCCACCGGGACCGTTCCCGGTGTCGACCGATGACTCACCGCTCATGCGAACCGTGCTCCTCGTGCCTTTCGGATGCCTGGTGTGGGCTGTGGTCTCAACCGCTCGGTAACCCTACGGCCGTCCGTGATTCGGACACAACAAACCCCCACGGCCGAGGTTTGGGCATGTGTGATGTAGGGCACATACGGGTGACGGCCCTGCCGGCGGCCACGGCGGCCCGCCCGCTCCGGCCGAGGAGGAAATCGTGTACCCAAGGACGTCCCGTGCCGACGTGACGCGCATCGGCCAGGTGCTCAGCGGCGTCGCCTACCCGGCGGCGAAGTGGCAGCTCCTCGCCCACGCCGACCACTACGGCGCAGACTCCGTGACCCGGACCGAGCTGTGGGCCCTGCCCGCGAGGGTCTACCCGGACCTGGTCTCGGTGCTCACGACGATCGGGGTGCTGGCCCCGCCCGCCCGGTCGCGTCCGGCCCCGCCCCCGCCCGTCCCCTACCGGACCCAGCCCGGCGTGCAGGCCGCGGCCCGGGAGCGCTCCGAGGAGTGACCCGACGCCCCCGCCGGAGCCGCGTGCGATGCTCCGGGCATGGGGCAGGAGACGTTCTCGGTCGAGGTCGGCGTCCGCAGCTACGAGACGGACGCCAACGGCCACGTCAACCACGCCGTCTACCACCACTACGGTGAGCACGCCCGGATGGAGCACTTCCGTGCGGCCGGGTGCACGCCGCCGCTGATGGTGGCCCGCGGGCTGACGGTGATCATCCTGGAGACCCGCGCCCGCTTCCTGTCCGAGCTGCTGCTCGGCGAGCAGGTCGAGGTGACCTCGGAGATGATCTTCGGGGACGGGAAGTCCTTCGGGATCGAACATCTCGTGCGCCGGCTGCGCACCGCGGACGGCGAGGACGCGGGCGGCACGGTGTCCTGTGAGATCAGCTGCCGGATGGGCCTGCTGGACACCACGACCCGGCGGCTGGTGGCCGATCCGCGGGGGACCGTCCTGGCGATGGCCACCCGGCCCGAGCTCATCGGCTGAGGTCCGCCCGGCAGACGGGCGCATCCCGGTTGGGCCGGTCCGCGGTCCCCAGGTGGTGCTGGCCTCCCCGAGTGCGGTGGTGGGGCCGCGCCCGCGGGCGGACAGGTTCGCGCCCGGCGGGTTCGCCGGGCAGCACGGTCGTCCCGGGACGCGGGCTCGGCGAGGGTTCTCCCAGACCGCGCCGGGCCCGGGAACGGGTGCCGGACCCACTCCCGGGAGGACCCGATGACCCCCACGCCCCACCCCCGGCCGGCCCCGCCCGCGCCGCGCCGGCCGCTGGTCGGTGCCGTGCCCGGTCGGCTCCCGTACGGCACCGTCCCGTTCGGCTCGGCGCCCTTCTCGGACGCGCCGACGGCCGCCGGGCGGGCCCCGCTGACACCGCCCGGCGGCTCCCCGACCCACGGGGAGAAGGTCCAGGTCACCGAGGTCATCCCGCCGCCACGGCGGCCGGCGCACGCCCGGCCGCCCGCGCACGACCGCCCGCCCGGACACCACGGGGCGCCCACGACCGCGGCCCAGACCCCGAAGCTCGGCCGGCGGGCCCTGCGCCGCGAGCAACAGGCCACCCTGGACGCCCCACGCCGTCGCTACAGCCCCGTCGCGCGGCTGCTGTTCCTCACCATGGACGTCCTCTACGGCCGCCGGCGCACGCTCGCGAAGTTCCAGGTGCTGGAGATCGTCGCCCGGATCCCCTACCAGATCTGGGAGAACGCGGCCTACCGCCTGCTCACCCGCCGGCACCGCGACGCGGGACTGGCCCACCGGGTGCACGCCCGGCTGGTGGAGAACCGGGAGCAGCAGGACAACGAGCAGTGGCACCTGCTGATCACGGCCGAGCTGGTCGCCGCCTCCGGGCGCAGGCACTCGTGGCTGCGCTTCCGGGCGCTGCCGACGCTGCTCGCCGTCACCTACTACCACCTGGCCTGGCTGTTGTTCGTGCTGAACCCGCGCTGGAGCTACCGGCTCAACGCGGACTTCGAGGACCACGCCGAGCACGAGTACGCGCAGTTCGTGGCCGAGCACCCGGAGTTCGAGACGCTGCCGCACCGCTCCGCCTACGCCCGGACGTACGGGGCCTACGACACGGTCGCGGACCTGCTGCGCCAGATCGGCCACGACGAGCGGATGCACAAGCAGGAATCCGAGCACTACCTGCGCGAGGGCCGGCTCCGCTGACGGCCGTGGCGGGGTAACGATCACGGCCGGCGGGACGACTTCTCCCACCGACACGCCAGCGGTGGTGGTGCTAGCACCACCCTCGGGCGCGTACCAGCCAGTCAGTTGGCCCGGAGCACTCCCGCCCAGGTCAGAGTGTTCCTAGGGTGAGCCGGTGTCGATCGACCAGTCAGCGCGGGCCGCTCTCGCGGTCCGGGGCGTCCGCAAGACCTACGAGGCCGGCAGTGCCGCGGTGCGGGCGTTGCGCGGGGTCGACCTGACGGTGTCGGACGGCGAGTTCGTCGCGCTCATGGGCCCCTCGGGCTGCGGCAAGTCGACGTTGCTGCACCTGCTCGCCGGCCTGGACCGGCCGGACGAGGGCACGATCGCCGTCGCGGGCACCCGGATCGAGGATCTCGGCGCCCAGCGGCTCGCCCGGCTGCGCCGCCGCCACGTCGGCCTGGTCTTCCAGTTCTTCCACCTCATCGAGCACATGTCCGCGCTGGAGAACGTGGCGCTCGCCGCGCTCGTCGCAGGGGCCCGTCCGGCCGAGGCGACCACCCGGGCCAGGGACCTGCTGGACACCCTCGGCCTGCTGGACAAGTCCGGTGAGCTGCCCGGGGCGCTCTCGGGCGGCCAGCGCCAGCGCGTCGCGATCGCCCGCGCGCTGGCCAACCGGCCCACCCTGCTGCTGGCGGACGAGCCCACCGGCGCCCTGGACTCGGACGGCGCCGCCGAGGTGCTGGACCTGTTCCAGCGGCTGCACCGCGCCGGCCAGACGATCCTGATGGTCACCCACGACCGCGAGGTCGCGGACGGCGCGCAACGCCGCGTCCGGATGCGGGACGGCCGGATGCTCGCCGACGACGAGCCGAGCCTGGTCCACGAGATCCCCGCGAGCCTGCGGGCCGGCACGTGAGCTCGCCGGACGAGCTGCCCGTCGGGCCCACCGGCTGGTCCCGGGACACCGGCCCGTCGGTCGTCCGCGGCCGCCGCGCCCGCAGCTCGCTCCTGTTCTCGGGGGTACTCGCCGCGCTCGGTGTCCTCGGGCCCGGCGCGGCCGTCGGGTTGCTCGGCGGCGGTCCCGCCTGGTGGGTGACGCTGGTGATCGCCGCCGTCCCCCTGCTGGCCGGGATCCTGGCCGGCTGGAGCGCACGGGCCCGTCGCGCGAGCACGTCCGTGCTGGTCGCGGCCTCGGACTTCGCGGGGCTGGCGATCGCGGTGTGCGCGGGCCTGCTGACCCTGCTGCTGGTCTTCGGCCGCCTCCCGCTCGGTGCCGAGCGCGCGCTGCTGGACCCGGCGCTGATCGCGATGCTGGTGGTCGCGACGCTCGCCGGACCGCTCGGCCGCCGCGCGGCCCGGGCCACCCGGGCCGCGCTGCAGGGAGTGCGCCGGTCCCCGGACGAGCTCCTCGCGGACTTCGCCGAGCGCGCGGGCCGCGGGACCCCCGTCGACGACCTGCTCCGCGAGCTCGCCGAGACCATGCGCCGGGACTGGCGGCTCTCGGCGGTGCAGATCTGGGCGGACCTCGCCGACGACGGCACGCTGGCCCGCACCCTCGTCGTCCCGCAGCCGGTGGACCCGGTCCCGGAACCCGAGCCGCTCACCGCGGACGAGCTGACGACCCTGCAACGCGCGGGCGTCGCGGGGACCGGCTGGCTGCAGCTCTGGCTGCCCCGCCTGCTGCCCGCCGGGTCCCGGGCGGACGTGCAGCTCCGGCTCGCCCCGGCCGTGCACGGCGGCCGGGTCCTCGCGCTGGTGACGGTCGAACGCGACGCGGACGCGGACCCGTTCACCACCGCGGACGAGCGGACCCTCGCCGAGGTCGTCCGGCGGCTCGCGATCGTGCTCCGCAACCGCGCACTGGACGAGGCGTTGCAGGTCACCCTCGCGGACCTGCGCCGGACCAACGCGGACCTGCAGGCCTCCCGCACCCGCCTGGTCACCACGGCGGACGCCGAGCGCCGCCGGATCGAACGGGACCTGCACGACGGCGCGCAGCAGCATCTCGTCGCCCTCGCCGTCGGGTTGCGGCTGGTCAGGGACGGGATGGCCGAACGGGGCCAGGAACCCGGCGGGGCGAACGGGGCCGGCGGGGGCGCGGACCCCAACCTCGAGCTCCTCGACGAGCTCGACCGCGGCGTCCGCGAGTCGATCCAGGCGCTGCGGGACCTCGCCCACGGCATCTTCCCGCCGCTGCTGCGGGACGCCGGGCTCGGCGAGGCGCTGCGGTCGGCGTCCAGGCGCAGCCCGCTCGCCGTGGACGTCCGGACCACGGACCTGCGCCGGTTGCCCGAGCAGGTCGAGTCCGCCGTCTACTTCTGCTGCCTGGAGTCCCTGCAGAACGCCGCGAAGCACGCGGCGGGGTCCACCGTCACCGTGGACATCGCCGTCGCCCGCGAGGAGCTGGTCTTCAGCGTCTCCGACGACGGGCCCGGGTTCGACACCGCGGCCGCGGTCGGCGGCAACGGCCTGCAGAACATGGCGGACCGGCTCGGCGCGATCGGCGGCACCGTCGAGCTCGTGTCGACCCCGGGGAAGGGCACGACGGTCCGGGGCCGGGTCCCGGTGGACCCGCCGGAGCCGGCCGCCGAACCGCCGACCCCGGCGCGCGGGTCCGCCCGGACCGCCGTGGCGGGCTGATGCGGTCTGCTGGGACGGCCGGTTGAGATGGCCGTCGAGACACCCTCCGAGGCCCGCGCGGCCGTCCTCGCCGTCGCCCGCGCCGAGCTGCGCCGCCGCCACCGGGCACTGCTGCTCGTCGCCCTGGTCATGGGCCTGGCGGGCGGGATCGTGCTCGGGGCCGTCGGGCTCGCCGAGCGCACCGTGTCGGCCTACCCGCGCCTCGTCGACGCCGTGCGGCTCGACGACGTCCGGGCGTCCGTCCCCTCGGACCAGCCGCGCTTCGCCGAGGCGGTGCCCACGCTGCCCGGCGTCGCGGGGTCCCGGCACGCGGACCTGTGGGTCGCCCAGGTCGAGGGCGGTCCCGCGCTGCGGTTCCTCGGCATCGGCGCGGGCGAGCTGGCCCCGGCGGACATCGCCACCCCGGTGATCGTCGAGGGCCGCGCGGTGGACCCGGCCGCCGCGGACGAGGTCGTCGTCTCCGAGCAGATCGCGGCCGACAGCGGCTTCGCGGTCGGGGCCGAGCTGCGGCTCACCCTGCTGACGCTCGAGGACGTCTCCCACTTCGACGTCGGCTTCACCCCGCACGGTCCGTCGGCCACGGTGCGGGTGGTCGGGATCGCCCGCATGCCGAGCTGGGGCAACGCGCTCCCGCACACACTCGCCGGGCCCGCGTTCGCCGCGCGCTACGCGGACACGGCGAGCGCGCGCTCGTACTTCCTCCGCCTCGAGAATCCGGCGGGCACCGCCGCGTTCACCGCGGCCCACTCCCGCGCCGAACAGGCCGCGGCGGCGACCGAGCCGTCGATCGTGGCGCGGTACGTGCCCGGCAGCCTCGCGTTCCCGCGCCTCGACGTGGACCCGGCGGTCCGCACGGCCGAGCAGGCCCTGCTCGTCGGGCTGTCGCTGTTCGCGCTGGTCGTGGGCCTGGGCGGGCTGCAGGTGGTGGGTCAGGGCCTGCTCCGGCTGGGTGCCGAGGGCCGCTCGGCGCAGCGCGTGGAGGCGGTCCTGGGGATGACCCGGGGGCAGCGCGTCGCCGCCCGGACGCTCGCCGCCCTCCCGGCCGCGCTGGTCGCCGGGGTGCTCGGCTCGGCGATCGCGTCGGCAGCCGGGGTGCTCGAACCTCTCGGCAGCCAGGCCCGCTTCGAACCGGCGCCCGGCTTCCGCCCGCTGTGGGGCCTGGCCGTCGGCGGGGGAGTGGCGCTGGCCGCGCTGTTCCTGCTGATGACGGCCGGTGCGACGCTGCTGGCCGCGCGCCCGCGCGGGATCGTGGCCGGGAGCGCACCGCCGTCCCTCCCGCGCACCGTGCTGCGGACATGGGCCCGCCGCTGGCCGGCGGTGCTGCTCGGCAGCCGGCTCGCCGTCCACGGCCGGACGGCCCGCCGCGGGCTGCCGGCGATGGCGTCGATCCTCGCGGCGGCGGCCGCGGTGGCGGGGATCGTCGCCGCGGTGACGGTCGGGGCGAGCCTGACCAGGCTCGTCGAGACCCCGCAGCGCTACGCGGCCGGGGCGGATCTGCATCTCGTCGACGCCCGGGAGCCGGACGTCGCGGCGCTGGTCGCCGACCCGCGGGTCACGGCCCTGGCGACGACGTCGTCGGCGACCCTGCGGACGTCGGACGGTCGCGAGCTGGGTGCCACCGCCGTCGACGACCGGAAGGGCGAGCCCCCGCTGGAGCTCGCGTCCGGGCGGGCCCCGGCGTCGTCCGGGGAGGTGGCGGTCGGGCCGCGGCTGGCGGACGAGCTGGGCCTCGGCATCGGGGACGTGCTGGCCGTGCGCGGCCCGGGCGGGGAGCAGGTGCCGCTGACCGTCACCGGCACCGCCGTCCTCCCGACCGGCTCGAGCGCCGCGCTGGGCGAGCAGCTGCTGCTCACCGCGGACGCGATGGACCTGGTCCAGCGCTCGGAGCCGATCCGGGACGCCTACATCTACACCGCGCCCGGCACCGCGGACGCGGTCTACGGCGAGCTGGGACAGAACCTGGAGATCTTCCCGCGCGAGGTGCCGGAGTCCGTCCGGAACCTGACCGACCTGGTGCGGCTGCCGGAGCTCCTGGCCCTGGTGCTCACGCTGGTCGCGGGCACCGGCCTCGTCCACGTGCTGCTGACGTCGGCTCGCCGCCACGCCCGGGAGATGGCGGTGTTCTCGGTGCTCGGGGCGACCCCGGCGCAGGTCCGGGCGACGCTGGCCGTCCTCGCGGGGAGCACGGTCGTGCCCGCGCTCGTGGTCGGTGTGCCGCTCGGGCTGGGGGTCGCCCGCGTGCTCTGGCACCGGATCGCGACGACCGTCGGGGTGGCCGGGGATCCCGCGGTACCCGTCGGGGTGATCGCCGCGGTCGCCGGTGTGGTGCTGGTGGGGGCGCTGCTGGTCGCGGTGGTCCCCGGCCGGCGGGCCGCCCGCACGTCGCCGGCCCTGGCCCTGGCGGCCGGATGACCCGGATCCGGCAGGTGCTGCACGCCGTCCCGTGGCCCGCGGTGCGGGGCATCGCGCGGGTGGAGGTTCGCGAGGCCTGGCGGGCCCTGGCCCTGCTCGGACTCGTCTGCGGTGTCGTCGGGGGGCTCGTGCTCGGGGCGGTGGTGGCCGCCGAGCGCACCGAGACGGCCTACCCACGGTTGACCGAGCACGTCGGCCTGGACGACGCCCGTGCTCACCTCCCCGCGGACGTCCCGGCCGTCGCGGCGGGCTTCCCGACGCTGCCGGGCGTCGAGGAGAGCTGGGTCGCCTACGCCTGGATCGCCCAGATCGACGGGCCCGCGCTCCGCTACGTCTCGGTGGTCGCGGGCCCGGACCGGCCGGCGGACCTGGTCGAGCCGGTGATCCTCGACGGCCGGGCCCCGTACGTGCAGGCCGCGGACGAGCTGCTGGTCGGCGAACCCTTCGCCGCGGCGGTCGGGCTGCGCGTCGGGGACACGATCACGTTGAAGATGCTGACGCTGCGCCAGATCGCGTCCTTCGACGTCGGGTTCGGCGCCCCGGCGGGTGCCACCCGGACCATGCGGGTGGTCGGCATCGGACGGATGCCCGCGTGGGGCGGTGCCCTCGGTGACGCCCTGTCCACGCCCGCGTTCGCCGCGCAGAACCACGGCGCGGCCGGTGGCCGGTCCGGCTTCGCGCGGCTGACCAGGACCGGGGACCCCGCGGTGGACGACCGCGTGCGCGCGGACTTCGCCGCCGCCCTCGCGACCAGCTACGACGGCCTGCCGCGGCCGCAGATCACCGGCCAGTACGTGCCGAAGGTGCCGATCTTCCCGTCGGCGGGCATCGATCCCGCCGTGAGCGCGGCCGAACGCGTCCTGCGGCTCGGGCTGTGGGGCTTCGGCCTGGTCGTCGGGCTGGGCGGGCTGCTCGTCCTGGGCCAGGGTCTGCTGCGCCACCACTCCCGCGGCTGGACGGACCAGCAGGTCGAGAACGCGCTCGGCCTCGGCAGCGCGGAGCGGGTCGCCGCGCGTGTGCTGGCCGCACTCCCCGCCGCGGTCGTCGCCGGGCTGGTCGGCGCGGGCGTGGCGCTGGCCGCGGGGCTCGTGGAGCCGCTCGGCAGCCAGGCCCGGTTCGAGCCCGCGCCCGGGTTCCGCCCGCAGTGGGACGCGGTGCTGCTCGGTGGCCTCGCCGTCGGCGCGGTGTTTGCGGGGCTGGTCGCGGCGTCGGCGTCGCTGGCCGGCAGGAGGGTGGGGGCCCGCTCGTCGCTGGGCCGGCGGCGCCAGGTGGACTGGACGCGGCGCTGGCCCGCCTTGTTCGTCGGGCTGCGGCTGGCGATGCGCGGGCGTGGTGCCCCGGCCGGAGCGGTCGGGATGCCGACCCCGGTCGCGGCCGCCGGGGTCGCGCTCACGGTGGCCGGGATCGTCGCCGCGGTGATGTTCGGGTCCAGCCTGCAACGGCTGGTCGACACCCCGGCCCGCTACGGCTACATCGGGGACCTCACGATCGCGGACGCGCGCGAGGACGACATGACCGCGCTGCTGACGGATCCGCGGGTGGCCGGCCTGGACGTCGTCGAGACGGCCCGGACCACCGTCGGCACGGACCGGTCCCGCCAGACCGACGCCTACGCCCACGACCGCCGCAAGGGCGCGCTGCCGGTGACGATGGTCGGCGGGCACGCCCCGGAGCGGACCGGCGAGGTCGCCGTCGGGGCCCGGCTGGCGACGCGGCAGCAACTCGCGATCGGCGACGTGGTGGAGGTCCGGTCCGCGACGGGCCGGGCCGTGGCCCTGACGGTCACCGGGATCGCGGTGCCGCAGCCCGAGCGCGGGGCGCCGCTGGGGGAGGGGATCCTGGTGACCCCGAACCAGATGGTCGCTCTGCGCACCGGGCCGCCGCTGGCGTCCGCGCAGGTCCAGGCCGTGCCGGGGCAGGCGGCGTCGCTCTACGCGGACCTGTCCACCCGGCTGGAGGTACATCCCCCGGACGTGCCCACGGAGATCGACACCCTCGCCGGGCTGCTCCGGCTGCCCGAGCTGCTGGCCATGGTCCTGGCGGCCGTCGCCGTCGCGGGCCTGGTGCACACGCTGCTCACGGCGGTCCGCAGGCACGCGCGGGACGCGGCGGTGCTGTCCGTGCTGGGGGCGACGCCGGGGCAGGTGCGGGCGACGCTGGGGGTGCTGGCCGGGACGATCGTGCTGCCCGGCGTGGTCGGCGGTGTGCTGCTCGGGCTCGGGGCCGGGCGGGTGCTCTGGTGGCAGGTCGCGAGCGCCGCAGGGGTGGCGGGGGACGTCGCGGTGCCGGTCTGGCCGCTGCTCGCGACCGTCCCGCTGGTGCTGGTCGGCGCGCTGCTGCTCTCGGCGGTGCCGACGGCCCGGGCGGCGCGGATCCCGGTCGCCGCGGCGCTGCGGGCCCGGTAGCCCCGCGCCGGCCCACGGCTGCTCACCGCACCGGAGTCCGCCGGGCATGATCGCCAGTTGCGGTACAAATCGGCCGCCGGTGGCCGGTTCGTACCGCGGGCGGCGATCAAGGGCCTCCGAACCGAGGTGATCACCCCGTCGCGGCCATCTCCGACCCGTCCTGGGCCGGGCACAGCGATCTCGGCCTGCCCGGTGCGCCGGTGTGCGCAGAGCAAACCGTCCACGGCCGCCCAGGTGCGTCGGTGTGCGCAGAGCAAGGCCCGTCAGGACCGGACCGAGAGCCGCTCCCAGATCTCCCGCAGGACCGCTCCCCGGAGCTCCTCCTTGTGCAGGTAGTCCGTGCGGAAGGGGAGCTCGTCGAGGCGGCCGTCCAGGTCGTCCGGGAGGTCCGCGCGCTGGTAGGTCGAGCACAGCACCACGACGACGTCCGGCAGCACCTCCGCGACCCGGGCGGCCGCCTCGGCCCCGGTGATCCCTGGCAGCCGGACGTCCATCAGCACCAGGTCCGGTCGCAGGCCCGTGGCGGCGGCGACGGCGTCCTCCCCGGTCTCGGCGGTGCCCACCAGCTCGTAGCCGGACATGCGGGCGATCACGGCGGCCGCGGCGAACCGGAACGGCCGCTGGTCGTCCACGACCAGGACGCGGACCGGGGTCTCCTGCATGCCGACAGTCTGGCTCGGATCCGGTGTCGCCGCCCAGCCTGGCGGCCCACCTGGCAGGGGTGGGGCCACCACCACCCCCGGTCCGCAAGGTGACGACCTCGTTGCTCCCGCCGTCGCCGAGCAGAGTTCTCCCTGTCACCGAGAGCGGGGCCCGTGGGTCCCGGCCGGCGGCCCGACCGGGTCCGCCACACCGAGAAGGGAACCCCCGAGATGTCTCCGAAGACCCGCGCCGGACTGCTCGCCCGCACCTCCGCCGTCGTCGGTGCCGCGGCCGCGATGGGCCTGCTGGCCGCCGGACCCGCACTCGCCCAGGAGCCCGGCGCCCCACCCTCCGCGGGCCCGTCAGCCGGAGCCTCACCGCAGCAGGCGAACCCCTCGGAGAAGTCCGCGGCCGAGGTCCGGCCCGCGATCGTCTATCTGACCGAGACCTACACCGCGTACGTCGCGGACGAGACCGGCACCTACTTCAACGGCGGCAGCGCCTACCAGCTCACGATGAGCTGCACCGGCTTCGGGGTCAGCCCGCAGGGCTACATCGCGACCGCCGGCCACTGCGTGGACACCACCAGCCCGGACGGCATCCGCGCCTCCTTCATCCAGGCCGCCGCGCAGAGCGTGGTGGATGTCGACCGGACCTACAACCTGCAGGCGCTGATCGACTTCGGCACCACCAACTGGATCGTCGAGGGCACCGCGAAGGGCTCGCCGATCGAGGGCCAGATCTCCGCGGTGATCGGGTCCGGTACGGGCAGTGGCGCGGCCGGCCAGTCCGTCCCCGCCCGGATCGTGGACTTCCGCCCGCAGAGCCAGGGCGACGTCGCGCTGCTGAAGGTCGAGTCCTCGGACCTGCCCTCCACGGTGCTGGCGACGGACTCCGAGGTCCAGGTGGGCACCCAGGTGCTGTCCATGGGCTACCCGGCCAGCGCGGACGCGGTCACGGACCCGACCCTGGAGCCTTCCACGAAGGACGGCCAGGTCTCCACGAAGCGGATGATGAACGGCGTCCCGTTCTACGAGACCAGCGCCTCGCTGACGCCCGGCATGAGCGGCGGCCCGACCGTCGACCTCGAGGGCGACGTCGTCGGCATCAACAGCGCCTACCTGCGCAACGACCAGGCGTTCAACTTCATCGCCCCGTCCACGGCGCTGAACGAGCTGCTCTCCCGCAACGGCGTGAAGGCCGAGCTGGGCCCGAACGACACCCTCTACCGGGAGGCCCTGACCAACTACTACGGCGGCCGCTACAGCGACGCGATCGCGGGCTTCGACCGGCTGCTGCTCGTCGACCCGGACCACAACCAGGCCAAGGAGTACAAGACCCTGGCCGCGAAGGCGAAGGAGCGCTTCGGCGACGCCCCGGCGCCCGCCGTCCCGGGGCAGGGCGCGAACGACTCCGACGACATCCTCGGCATGACCCCGTGGCTCTTCTGGTCCGTGGTCGGCGGCGGCTCGGCGGTGATCGTCGGCGGTATCGCGCTGGCGCTGGTCCTGGCCCGGCGCCGCAAGGGTGGCGCCGCCGCCGGGGCGCCGCAGCCGCCGATGCCGCGGGACGGCCGCGCCGCGGGTGCCTACGCGGACTGGGCTCCCGGCGCCCAGGGGCCGGTCCAGCAGAACTGGAACCAGCCGCAGTTCCCGCAGTACCCGCAGGCTGCGGGAGTCCTGCCGAGCGAGCGCTGGGGCCAGGGGCGCCCGGCCGCGCCGATCCCCGGCGCGGACGGCCCGACGGCGATCGTGACCCCGGCGAACATCATGGCCAGCCAGCGTCCGGCCCCGAAGGACGTGGTCCAGTCCACCGGTTCGAACGCGATCCCGGCCCCTGTCAACGGCTCGTCCGCGGACACGTCGTCGGCCGCGACGACGATCGTCTCGCTGCCCACCTCGACGGGCTGCCCGAACTGCGGCACGACCCTCGCGGACGGAGCCGCCTTCTGCTCCACCTGCGGGACCAAGCAGTCCTGACCGCAGAAGAG
>JAOZVV010000012.1 GCA_025869365.1 Pseudonocardia sp. | reverse complement strand
GCGATGTCGCGGTCGTAGGACAGGGTCCAGTTCTCGTTCGGCGGGTGCTCGGGCATGGTGAAGAAGCCGAACTTCATCGGTCGTCCTTTCGGGGTCTGACAGGCACGGCACCAGGCACGGGCAAGGGCACAAGTGCTCGACAGTGCACAAACGCGGGTTTGCTGATGGGACGCGGGTCTCACTGTGTCGCTCACCACGGAATGTGTCAAGGCTCCACTTTGAGGCGTTCCGACAGCATCCACGTCTCCGCACGTCCGGGACCGTTTACCGTTGATGCCCGACCGCAGGTTTGGTTACATGGACTCGTGAACGCCATCCCTGATCAGGATCCCCGGCCGCAGGTGAGCGCCGGTGCGGACGGCGGAATCGTCGACGGTCGGCGCTGCCGCTCCTGCGCCGAGGTCTCCGCCTTCCCGTGGCCGGCCTGCCCGGCGTGCGGCGGTGCCGTCGAGCCCGCATCGTTCGGCCCGTTCGGCAAGGTATGGAGCGCCACCGTCGTCCGGATCCCGGTGCCCGGGCGGACCCCGCCGTACCGGCTCGCCTACGTCGACCTCGACGACGGCCCGCGGGTCCTCGCGCACGTGCAGGCGGACGGAGCCGCCGAACGGGTCGTCGCGGCCTCGATCGGCAGCCGGGTGCGCCTGCTCCCGGACACCGACGAGGGCGACCTGCTCGTCGAGGTGGTGGAGTCGTGACCACCGGCGTATCTGCTCCCGCGGAGGTGGAAGGGTGAAGGTCGCCGTGCACGGCGTCGGGACCTCGCACTTCGGCCGTCAGCCGGAACGGGACCTCGTCTCCCTGGCCTGGGCCGCCGTCCGCGAGGCGTTCGCGGACGCGGACGTCACCGCCGTCGACGCGGTGTGGGTCGGCACCGTCTTCGGCCCCGCGGGCGTCGCCCAGCGCGTCCTGCGGGCCATGGGCATCACCGGCATCCCGGTGATCACCGTCGAGAACGCCTGCGCCAGCGGGACCACCGCGTTCGCGGAGGCCCACGAGGCGGTCCGCACCGGCCGGTACGGCCGGGTCCTCGCGCTGGGGCTCGAACAGATGAGCACCGCGTTCGCCGGGGCGATCACGCCCGAGGCGACGGATCCGGAGGGCAGGTCCGGGCTCGCGCTGCCCGCGCTCTACGCGATGGCCGCCGCCCGCTACCTGCACGACGGCGCCGTCACCCCGGCCCAGCTCGCGGCCGTGTCGGTGAAGAACCACGCGCACGCCCTGCACAACCCGCGGGCCCAGTACTCGGGCAGCTTCACCGTCGAGGCGGTGCTCGGCTCCCGGATGATCGCGGACCCGCTGACCCTGCTGCAGTGCTGCCCCACCTCCGACGGCGCCGCGGCCGCGGTGCTCGGCCCCGCCCGCCCGGGTGCGGTGGGCGTCCGGTCCGTGGTCCTGCGGTCCGGGGCACCGTGGAACCACCGCTCCCCGCACGTCTGGGGCCACGACGTCGTCCGGGACACCGCGGCGGACGCCTATGCCGCCGCGGGGATCGAACCCGCGGACCTCGACGTGGCCGAGGTGCACGACGCGTTCACGATCGGCGAGATCGTGACCACCGAGGCGCTGGGGCTCGTGGGCCCCGGCGAGGGCGGGAAGGCCGCGGAGTCGGGCCGGACCGCCCTCGGTGGGGAGCAGCCCGTCAACCCCTCCGGCGGGCTGCTCTCCCGAGGTCATCCGCTCGGCGCGACGGGCCTCGCCCAGCTCGCCGAGATCGTCTGGCAGCTGCGGGGGGACGCCGGACGCCGGCAGGTCGACGGGGCCCGGCTCGGGCTCGTCGAGACGATGGGCGGCGGGGTGTCCGTGCTCGACGGGAACGCCTGCGTGATCGCCGTGCTGGAGGCGCCGTGATCGCGCCCGCCCAACCGGACCTGCTCTCCCCCGACGCCGTCGACGACCCGTACCCGATGATGGCGGCGCTGCGCGAGCAGGACCCGGTGCACTGGAGCGAGCGCTACCGGTCCTGGTTCGTCACCCGCTTCGACGACGTCGACGCCTGCCTGCGCGACGAGCGCTTCTCCTCGGACCGTATCGCGCCCTACCGCCGCGCCCGCCTCGACCGGGAGGGCACGGACCCCGGCGTCCGCGCGGCGTTCGGCGTGCTCGAGGACTGGATGGTCTTCAAGGACCCGCCGGACCACACCCGGCTGCGGAAGCTGCTGAGCCGCGCCTTCACCCCCCGGGCGGTCGAGCGGATCCGCCCGCGGATCGGGGAGATCGCCGACGAGCTGCTCGACGGGTTCGCCGGTCGGGGTGGCACCGATCTGGTCGGGGACTACGCCTATCCCCTGACCGCCTCCGTCATCGCCGAGATGCTCGGCGTCCCGCGGGAGGACCGGCACCTGTTCAAGGACTGGTCGGACCGGATCACCGGGCTCGTGTTCGGCGGCCTCGGCGACACCGACCGGCACTCCGAGGGCGCGCAGGGCATGGCCGAGCTCACGGAGTACCTGTCCGGCCTGGTCGCCGCGCACGAGCGCGAGCCGGCGGACGACCTGCTGTCCGCCCTGATCAGCGCCCGGGACGCCGGGGACTCGCTGAGCCACGACGAGGTCATCGCGACCGGCGTGCTGCTGCTGTTCGCCGGGCACGAGACCACCACGAACCTCATCGGCAACGGCCTGCTCGCCCTGCTCCGGCATCCGGACCAGCGTGCACGCCTCGCTGCGGACCCCGCGCTGATCGACGGCACCGTGGACGAGCTGCTGCGCTTCGACGGGCCCGCGAAGACGGTCGCCCGGCTGATGGCGGCGGACGTCGAGCTGCGCGGGCGGACCCTGCGCAAGGGCGAGCGGGTGTTCCTGTGTGCGTCGGGCGCCAACCGGGACCCGGCGGTGTTCACCGATCCGGACCGGCTCGACGTCACCCGGTCCGGCGCCCGGAGCCTGGGGTTCGGGGTGGGGCTGCACTACTGCCTCGGCGCCCCGCTCGCCCGGCTGGAGGCCGCCATCGCGATCCCCCGGGCGCTGGACCGGCTCGCGGGGCTGCGCCTGACCGGCGAGGCCCTGGAGTGGCACCCGGTGCTGCTGTCCCGGGGGATGCGCCGCTTCCCGGTGGAGTTCGACGCGTCGTCGCGCCCCGGCGCCGCGTGAGTGGCTCGAGAGGCGCCTCCTGACGCTTGAGCCACTCGAGCGTCGCAGGGCGGCACGGGCAGGAACCCGTCAGTGCATCGCCCAGCCGCCGTCGACGCAGAGCGTGGTCCCGGTGATGTACGAGCCGGCGTCCGACGCCAGGAGCAGCAGTGGCCCCGTCAGCTCCTCGACCCGGCCGACCCGCCCCATCGCGTTCTGCCCGGACACCGCGGCCAGCCCCGCCTCGTGCGCCAGGACCTCCGTGGTCATCTCGGAGGCGAAGTAGCCGGGGGCCAGCGCGTTCACCCGGATCCCCCGGCGCCCGGACCACTGGGCGGCGAGATCCCGGGTGAGCCCGAGCAGACCCGCCTTCGACGCCGAGTAGGGCGCCTCCGGCAGGTGCCCGGTGGTGAGCCCCAGGGACGACGCGATGTTGACGACGGAACCGCCCCGGCCGCCCGCGATCATGGCGCGGCCCGCGTGGACCGCCATCTGGTAGGCCCCGAGCAGGTTGACGTCGAAGAGCCGCGCGGCCTGCCCGGCGTCGTCCTTCTCGGCCCGCGCCGCGTACCCGATCCCGGCGTTGTTCACGAGCACGTCGAGCCGGCCGAGCCCGGAGACCGCCTCCTCGACGAGCCGGGCGCAGGCCTCGTCGTCCGCGACGTCCGTGGGGACCGCGACGCACCGCCGGCCGGCGGCCCGGACCGCGTCCGCCGCAGCCTCGAGCCCCGCGGCCCGGCGAGCACCGACCGCCACGTCGGCCCCGGCCTCGGCCAGCACCCGGGCGAAGTGCGCGCCCAGACCGGACGACGCCCCGGTCACGATCGCGACCCGGCCGTCCAGCCGGAACGGGGCGAGCACGTCGCTCACGGGGACTCCGCCTCGGGCAGCGACCGGGACAGCCCCCGCATGCCCCCGCCCGCGACCAGGCCGCCGAGCGCGAGCGCGAACAGCTCGTCGGCCAGTTCCCGGTCCGCCTCCGCACCGCGCGGGGTGAACCAGTGCTGCATCCAGTCCAGCATCCCGACGACCGCGCGGGCGACCGTGCCCGGGTCGGAGGCCAGCGAGAACTCCCCGGTCCGGGCGCCTTCGGCGAGCAGCGCCTCGACGGCCTCCATGTAGCGGGCGTCCATCTCGCGGAACTCCTCGAACGCCGGCGACTGCACCCGGCCCAGCTTGCCCAGCTGCTGCAGGTAGACGAACGCCGCCGGGTAGTACTCGCTGAAGATCCGCACCTGCATCCGGATCAGCTCGCGCAGCCGCACGGCGACGCTGCTGCCGGTGTCGTCCCGGAGCCGGTCCAGCTCGGCGAGCAGTGCCTTCGCCGGCTGTTCGACGACGGCGAGCAGCAGTTCCTCCTTGCTGCCCACGTAGTTGTAGATGCTGCCCTTGAGGATCCCGACCCGGGCGCCGATGCTCTCCAGCGTGGCGTTGTCGTAGCCGCGGTCCCGGAACTCCGCACCGGCCGCGCCGAGGATCTCCGACCAGCGGCTGGGACGAGGCATTGACGACTCCGGGGGGGCGAGGGGGAACCAGGCAAGCCTATGGCCCGCGTTGTGGCTCCACAACGCGCCCTGCCGGTCCCCACACTCGCGTTATGGAGCCATAACGCGAGTTACAGGCCCCCACACTCACGTTGTGGCTCCACAACGCGAGTTACAGGCCCTCACACTCGCGTTGTGGAGCCTGAACGCGGACGGCCTACCCGCGGACGAGCGGGGAGAGCGTGACCGCGAGGTGCAGCGTCAGCCGGTCCCGCCCGTCGGCCAGGTCCAGGCCGGTCAGCCGGGAGATCCGCCGGAGCCGGTAGTAGAGCGTCTGGCGGTGGATCCGCAGCTCCTCCGCGGCCCGCACCGCGCTCCCCGCGTGGTCCAGGAACGCCGCGGCCGTCGCGACCAGCTCGGGGTGGTCGAACAGCGGCTCGACCGCCGCGTCGAGCACACCGTCGCGCAGGGCCGGGCACGGTCCGCAGGCGAGCAGCCGGTGGACGCCGAGCTCGGCCCACCCGGCGACCGGGCGCAGCCGCGGGACGGCGTGCGCGACCCGGGCGGCGAGCCGGGCCTCCCGGACACTCCCCCCGATCTGCGCCAGGTCCGCCCGGGCGGCACCGATCCCGGCGACGAGACGCGGCCGGTCGGCCGCGTCGAGGCGATGGGCGTAGAGGTCCCACGCGGCCCGCGCGACGTCGCGGGCCTCCGCCGCCGGGGCGAGCAGCAGGACGTGCTGGTCCACCAGCGCCGAGACGACCGAGCGGGGCAGCCGCCAGAGGTTCAGCGGCGGGACGGCGGCCTCCGGGAGATCCACCTCCAGGGTCACCGCACACACCGGGGTGTCCCGGCCGATCGCGCCGAGCCGGTCGATCTCCGAGGCCGCGGCCTCGACGGACTCCGGATCCCCGGCGAGCAGCTCGCCGACGTGGGCGTCCAGGTTCTCCCTGGTCCGGGCCTGCCGGGCCATGATCGCCCCGGCCCGGGCCGCCCGGGGCATCACCCGTTCCAGCACCGCGTCGTCGAGGCGATGGTCCTCGTCGAGCAGCCAGAGGTAGCCGTAGGTGACGCCGTTCCACCGCGCCGGCAGGCACACCCGGGCGACGACGGCGAGCCCCGCGTCCGCCGGGGTCCGGACGGGACGCTCGCTCGTCGCGATCCCGAAGCGCTCGAACCACTCCTGGACCTGCGCGGACGAGCGGCGCTGCAGGATCGAACGCTGCCGCACCGGGTCGACCTCGCCCGCGTGCGTCCCGAACGCGACGAGGTTGAAGGCCCGGTCCTCGAGGATCGCCGGGGTGTCCAGGAGCCGGGACACGTCGTCGACGAGGTCCTGGAGCTCGGGGGTCATCACGCGTTCTTCTTACATCTGGATGAAGATTCCCGGCAATCATGCGCCGATCGGCCATGGGCCCGGACGCTGTCCGCTCGTACCGTCTCCCTCACGGACCCACGGAGGGATCGGCCGATGTTCGGATCCACGCTTCTCGCCGTCTCCCGGCGCCCGCGCGTGCGGCACCTGGTCACCCGCGCTCCCGTCTCGCGCCGGCTGGTGGACCGCTTCGTCGCCGGTGAGGACCTCGACGCGGCGCTCGCCGCCACGTCCGGCCTGGTGAGCAGGGGCCTGCTGGTCACCCTGGACCACCTCGGCGAGGACACCACCGATGCCGCGCGGGCCGCCGCCACCCGGGACGCGTACGTCGCCCTGCTCGACGGCCTCGCGGAGAACGGGCTCACCGCCTCGGCCGAGGTCTCGATCAAGCTCTCCGCACTCGGCGGGGCGCTCCCGCGTGACGGCGGGGCGATCGCCCGGGACAACGCCGCCGCGATCTGCGCCGCCGCGGCTCGCGCGGGCACGACGGTGACGATCGACATGGAGGACCACACCGGAGTCGACGCCACGCTGGGGACCGTCACCGAGCTGCGGGCCGAGTACCCGTGGCTCGGCGCCGTGCTGCAGTCCGCGTTGCGCCGCACCGAGTCCGACTGCGCGGACCTCGCCCGCGCCGGGTCCCGGGTCCGCCTGGTCAAGGGCGCCTACGCCGAGCCGGCATCGGTGGCGTTCGCGGCGAAGGCCGAGGTGGACGAATCCTACCGGCGGTGCCTCGACGTGCTGCTGGCGGGCCCCGGCTACCCCATGATCGCCACGCACGACGCCGCCATGATCGATCACGCCCGTCGCCTGGTGGCCGCACACGGCCGCACACCCACCGACCACGAGTTCCAGATGCTGCACGGCATCCGCGTGGCCGAGCAGGAACGGATCGCGGCGGCCGGGACCCGGATGCGCGTCTACCTGCCGTACGGCGCGGACTGGTACGGCTACTTCATGCGGCGCCTCGCCGAACGCCCCGCCAACGTCGCCTTCTTCGCCCGTTCCCTGTTCACCCGCTGAGAGGAGCGTCGACATGGACGCCGTCACCACCGTTCCCGAGCCGGCGAACGAGCCGGTCCGCACCTACGCCCCCGGCTCCGCCGAACGGGAGTCCCTGCTGGCGAGAGTGTTCGAGCTGCGCGGCGCGGACGTCGAGCTGACCCAGACGATCGGTGGGCGCACGCGGATGGCGGCGGGTGAACGCTTCGCCGTCGTCGAACCGCATCTGCACTCGTCCGTCCTCGGAACGTCGGCGAACGCCACCGACTCCGACGTCGCGGACGCCGTGCGCGCGGCGAAGGACGCGGCCCGGGACTGGGCGGCGCTGCCCTTCGACGAGCGCGCCGCGGTCTTCCTGCGCGCGGCCGACCTGCTCGCCGGGCCGTTCAGGGACACCATCAACGCCGCGACGATCCTCGGCCAGAGCAAGTCCGTGCAGCAGGCCGAGATCGACGCCGCCTGCGAGCTGATCGACTTCCTGCGCTTCAACGTCCACTACGCCCGCCGGGTGATCGCCGAGCAGCCGCGCTCGGTGCCGGGTGAGTGGAACCGGATGGACTACCGCCCGCTGGACGGCTTCGTCGTCGCCATCGCACCGTTCAACTTCACCGCGATCGCCGGGAACCTGCCGACCGTCCCCGCGCTGATGGGGAACACGGTCGTCTGGAAGCCGACGCCCACCCAGCAGCTCGCGGCCCACTTCACGATGCGCCTGCTGGAGGCGGCGGGCCTGCCGCCCGGCGTGATCAACATGGTGACCGGCGACGGCCTCGCGGTCTCCCGCACCGCACTCACGGACCCGGACTTCGCGGGCCTGCACTTCACCGGCTCGGCCGCCACGTTCACGACCCTCTGGCGGACGATCGGGGAGAACCTGGACCGCTACCGTGCCTACCCGCGGATCGTCGGCGAGACCGGTGGGAAGGACTTCATCATCGTCCACCCGTCCGCGGATCCGGCCCCGCTGACCACCGCGTTCGTCCGCGGGGCGTTCGAGTACCAGGGCCAGAAGTGCTCGGCGGCCTCGCGCGCGTACGTCCCGCGCAGCCTGTGGCCCGCGCTGCGCGAGGAGCTGGCGGACGTCACCCGGTCCCTGCGGTACGGGGACGTGGCGGACTTCGCGAACTTCGGCGGCGCGGTGATCGACGCCCGCGCCTTCGGCCGCAACCGCACGGCGCTGGACCGGGCGAAGAACACCGGCAGCCTGGAGGTCCTCACCGGTGGCGGCTGCGACGACACCGACGGGTACTTCGTCGACCCGACGATCCTGGTCGGCACGGACCCGCACGACGAGGCGTTCGCGACCGAGTACTTCGGCCCGATCCTCGCCGTCCACGTCTACGAGGACGACACCTGGTCCGAGACCCTGGACCTCGTCGACTCGACGAGCCCCTACGCCCTCACCGGCGCCGTCTTCGCCACGGACCGCACGGCCGTCGCCGACGCGCACCGGGTGCTGCGGCACGCGGCCGGCAACTTCTACGTCAACGACCGCCCGACCGGCTCGATCGTCTCCCGCCAGCCCTTCGGTGGCAGCCGGGCGTCGGGGACGAACGACAAGGCGGGCTCGATGCTGAACGTGCAGCGCTGGACGAGCCCCCGCGCGATCAAGGAGACGCTGGTGCCGCCGATCGGCCACACCTATCCGCACATGGGCTGAGCCCCGGACGTCCCTCCGGTGGCGCGCGGACGATCGTCCGGTCAGGATCGAGGGGCAGGTCGGGTTCAGCACGCAGCTCGACATCGCCTCCCGGTCCGTACGGACCGTCCGAGATGGAGATGTCCACGCTGATGGATCCGGCTCTCGCGCTCCTCGACCCCACCGCACCACCCCCGTCACCGGGCACCGTCGCGGAGCGGCTCCGCGGTCTGCTCACGGGCGGATCGCTCGACCTGCCCCTCCCGGGCCACGGCGACACCCCGGGCCGCTGGGCCGCGCTCGCCCGCTGGGGCCGCGACGACCTGCCGCTCGCCCGGCTCGCCGAGGGCCACACGGACGCCCTCGCGATCCTGGACGACGCGGGTGCGGTCGCCGAACCCGGCGCGCTCTACGGCGTCTGGGCCGCCCGCTCCGGCGGGACGGGCGCCGAGCTCACCGGCGGGGCCGGGGCGCGGATGCTGCGCGGGACGGTCCGGTTCTGCTCCGGCGCGCACGACCTGGACCGGGCGCTCGTCGTCGCCTCCAGCCCGTGGGGCATGCGGCTCGTCGACGTGCACCTCGACGACCCGGGCGTCCGGCCCGCGGGTGACTCCTGGACGACGGTCGGGATGCGCGCGAGCGACACCCAGGACGTCGAGTTCCACGGCGTCGGCGTCCCGGACGACGCCCTCCTGGGCGATCCCGGCTTCTACACCGCCCGGCCCGGGTTCTGGTGGGGCGGCGCGGGCGTGGCCGCCGTGTGGCTCGGCGGGGCCGCCGGCGTGGTCGACGACGTGGTCGCGACGCTGCGCGCCGGCGAACCGGACCCGCATCAGCTCGCGCACGTCGGCGCGCTGCACACCACGCTCCGCGCGACGGACGCGCTGCTGGCCCGCACCGCCGAGCAGATCGACGCGGATCCCAAGGCCGACCACCGGACGGCCGCGTGGACGGCGCGGGCCGCGGCCGAGCGGACCTGCCGGACGGTGCTGGACCTCGCCCCCCGGACGGCGGGGGTCGCGGCGTTGAGCCGGGGCGGGACGCTGGCCCAGCGGCTGGCCGATCTCGGGATGTACGTCCGCCAGCACCACGGCGAGCGCGATCTCGCCGCCCTGGGCACGGAGGTGCTGGGCACCGGGGTACGGGCCACCGAGACCCGGGACGTCGAGATCCGGGCCACCGAGATCCTGGCCACCGAGATCCGGGACGGGGAGGGGCCCCGATGAGCACGCCGCCATCCGGTTCCGCGGAACCCCGGCCGATGCCGGCCCCCTCGGGCCGGCTCGTGGTCGTCGCCGCCCACCCGGACGACGAGACCCTCGCCGCCGGCGGGTTCCTGCGCGCCGCCCACGAGGCCGGCTGCGAGGTCGAGGTGGTGATCGCCACCGACGGTGAGGCCGCCTTCCCCGGGGCGACGGCCGCGGACCGGGACCGGCTGGGCCGGACACGGCGCCGGGAGCTGTACGAGGCGCTGGGCACCCTCGGTGCGCGGGACGTCCCCGTGCACTGGCTGGGCCTGCCGGACTCCGGGCTCGCGGCGGTCGAGTCCGCGCTGGCCGAGCGGCTGAAGCCGTTCCTGCGGGACGCCGACGCCTATCTCGCGCCCTGGACCGGCGACCCCCATCCGGACCACGCCGCCGCGGGCCGGGCCGCCGCCGCGGCCGCTCCCGTCACCGCCCACGGCTGGTCCTACCCGATCTGGGCGCTGGTGTGGGAGTCCCCGGACCAGGGCGGCCCGAAGCAGAACGGCCCGGATCAGGAGCCCCTCCCCTGGTCCCGTGCCTTCGCCCACACGCTGTCCGCCGCGGACCTGGAGGCCAAGCGGACCGCGATCGGCAGGTTCTCCTCGCAGCTCGCCCCGGCTCCCGGTGGCG
Source organism: Pseudonocardia sp. (assembly GCA_025869365.1). Lineage (GTDB taxonomy): Bacteria > Actinomycetota > Actinomycetes > Mycobacteriales > Pseudonocardiaceae > Pseudonocardia. Next base: position 8,237 of record JAOZVV010000012.1, on the reverse strand, counting down.
GGCCGCCGATCCTGCCCGCCGAGGTGCTCCGGCACTTCGACACCGACCGCGAGCTGTTCTTCCGGGAACCCCGGACGGCCAGCGCGCCCGCGGACCGGTTCGCGGCGCTGTACTCGGGCGGCGACGGCGATCCGTGGGAGACACGGACCAGCTGGTACGAGATCCGCAAGCGCGGCATCCTGCTGGCCTGCCTCCCGCACGCCCGCTACGTCCGTGCCGCCGAGCCGGGCTGCGGGACGGGAGCGCTCACGCGGGAGCTCGCGGCACGCTGCGAGGCGGTCACGGCGTCGGACTTCAGCGCGGAGGCCGTGACCGCCACGCGCGAGGCCACCCGGGGGCTGCCCGGGGTGACCGTCGAGTGCCGCGCCCTGCCCGATCCCGCGGCCCTGCCCACGGGCATCGACCTGGCCGTGCTCAGCGAGGTCCTCTACTACCTGTCCCCGGCGGACCTCGACGCCACGGTGAACCGGCTGGCGGACGCCCTCGTCGCGGGTGGGGACGTCCTGGTGGCGCACTGGCGCGGCTGGCCGGCGGAGGCGCCCCAGGACGCCGAGGCCACCCATCGGCGGCTGTGCGAGGACCCTCGGTTCGACGTTCTGCTCGAGCACACGGACGCGGCGTTCCTCCTCCACGTGCTGCGCCGCCGGTGACGCCGCCACGGATCCGCCCGATCGGGGCCGTCGGGGTCGTCGTGCCGGCCCACGACGAGCAGGAACGGATCGGTGCCTGCCTCGACGCGGTCGCGGAAGCGCTGGACGCGCTCCCGGACGCGGTCCGCACGGCGGTGTGCGTGGTGCTCGACCGCTGCACGGACGGTACGGCGGAACGGGCCCGCGCGGCGCTGCCGCAGGCCGACCACGTCCTCACGCGGCGTCGCCGGACCGTCGGCGAGGTCCGCAACCTCGGGATCGGGCGGCTGCTCGACCGCCTGGGCGACGTGCCCGCCGAACGGACCTGGCTGCTCAGCACGGACGCGGACACGGTGGTCCCCCGGAGCTGGGCGCTGGACCACCTCCGCCACGCGGACCACGGGGCGGACGCCGTCGCGGGCCCGGTGGACCTGGACGACCCGGACGCCCTGTCCCCGCTGGCGTTGCGGCGCTACCTGCAGGTGCTCGAGGACGGCGCCGCCGCCGGACACGCCTACGCCGCGAACCTGGGTGTCCGGGCGGACCCGTTCCTGGAGGTCGGAGGCTTCCCGGTCGTCACCCACGGCGAGGAACACGCGCTGCTCGACCGGCTCAGGGCGCGTGGACACCGGGTCGTGTCGCCGCCTGAGGTGCGGGCCCGCACGTCGTCGCGGCGCAGGGGCCGGGCGGAGGGCGGTCTCGCGGACCTGCTGGACCGGCTGCACGAGTCCCGGCCTGCATGACCCGGCCGGCCGGATCGGTACGGCTCAGCGGCGCAGGCGCATCGGCGCGACGACCCAGAGCGCGCAGGTCACCACCAGCAGGCCGCCGGTGACGGTGACGGCGACCGGGCGGCCGGCGGCGATGTCCAGCACCAGCAGCACACCGGAGGCCATCGTCAGGGCCAGACAGGCGAGGCCGGCCGTCGCGAGACGGTGCACCCACCGCACCAGCTCGCGCTTGCGTCCGCGCTGGAAGGTCACCCGGTGCGCCGCGACCGGGGCCACCAGCAGGGTCGACGCGAGGGCCGCGGCGACGAGCGTCACGACGAACACGGCGTGCTGGACGTCGTCGAGACGGGTGAAACGCTCGCTGAAGGAGAGCGTGAGCAGGAAGCCGAACAGGATCTGCACGCCGGTCAGGACGACGCGCAGCTCCTGCAGCAGCTCCGCGAAGTTGCGGTCCGCACGGCGCAGCGGGACCTCGTCCCGATGTTCGGTGTTCCACGCGTCGTCACGAAGACGCGCCCTCGTTCGTTCGACCTGCACGACCACGTGCGACTCCCCTCCCGGTCGTGCGTGTGCACGACCGGCTGCCGGGCTGAGTACCCGGTTCGCCGGAATTCACACGAACGTGTGAGAGGGGACCCGCCGTCGGGTCAGGCCTTCGCGCTCACCGCGAAGTGCTCCGGGATCAGCAGGTCGTCCCGGGTGAGCTCGTGGATCGAGGACTTCCCGAGGCCCAGCAGGCCCGCGTCGATCCCCTGCTTCATGATCTCCAGGACGTTCGCGACGCCCGCCTCGCCGTTGGCGGCCATGCCCCAGAGGTACGCGCGGCCGATCATCACGGCCCGGGCGCCGAGCGCGAGGGCCTTGACGACGTCGCTGCCCCGGCGGATGCCGCCGTCGAGCAGCACCTCGATCTGGTCCCCGACCGCGTCGACGATGCCCGGGAGGACCCGGACGGAGGCGGGGGTGCCGTCGAGGTTGTTGCCGCCGTGGTTGGAGACCGAGATCGCGGTGGCGCCGGCGTCGACCGCGCGGCGCGCGTCGTCCGGGTGCATGATCCCCTTCACCATGAACGGGCCGCCCCACTGCTCGCGCAGCCAGGCGACGTCCTCCCAGGTGGGCAGCGGGGTCGTCATCCACTGGTAGTAGGCGCCGAAGAAGGTGGGCGCGTCCTCGCCGTCGATCGCGAGGTTGGGGGTGGTGAGGTCCGGGATCGCGCCGGAGCGCACCCAGTCCAGCAGCCAGCGCGGCTTGCGGAGGACCTCGGGCGCGAACTGCACGGCCGCCTTGAGGTCGATCTTCTCGGGGATCGGCGGGCTGCCCCAGTCCCGGCCGTTGGAGAACGACCAGTCCAGGGTCATGATGAGCGCCTTGGCGCCGGCCTTCTTCGCGCGCATCGCGCGGGCCAGCAGCTGCTCGCGGCTGCCCACCCAGTACATCTGGAAGAACACCTTGTCGTTGACCGCGGCGACGTCCTCGATGGACTTGCTCGCGAACGAGCTCAGCCCCGCGGCGGTCCCGGCCCCGGCCGCCGCCCGGGCCACCGCGACCTCGCCCTCGGGGTGCACGGCCTGCACACCGGTCGGGGAGATGATCACGGGGAGGGCGATGTCCTGGCCCAGCACCGTGGTCGCCTGCGACCGCTCCGCCGGCAGGTTGGCGATGTGCGGGCGGAAGCCCAGCTCGCTGTACGCGTCGACGTTGTCCGACAGGGTGATGCCCTTGTCGGTTCCCGCGATCAGTGCCATGTAGACGGACTTCGGCAGGCGCTTCTTGGCCCTCCGCTGTGCCTCGGCGACCGTCTCGAACCACTCGCTCGTGCTGGCCATGTTCCCCTGCCCCTTCGCAGCTCAGTCCCTGAGTGCCGTGGAACCTAGCATTACGGCACCCAGTGCCACAATACTCCCGCGGCACCCGCCGCGACGGCCCGTCCGATGGTCGGGGCAGGCCCCCTCCGCACGACCCGGGCCGGACGCCGAGGAGCCCGCCCGGTATCCCGGGCGGGCTCCTCGGTACGACGCGGTACGGCTCAGCCGGTGCGGCGCAGGTGCGGGTTGCGCTTGAGCGCGGAGCGGGTGACCGACAGCTCGTGCGCCACCTCGGCGGCGATCAGCTCGGCGTGCAGCTCGACCTGCTGGTCGTCGCCCACGAGGGCGCGGTGGCGGACCACGAGGTCCTGCAGCGAGTCCAGCAGCCGGTCGACGATCGCCGAGCGCCGGTCGTCCCGGGTCGGGGCGGGCCTGCGGGCCTGGGCCGGCAGGGGCGGGCCTGCGGGTCGGTCGTGCGTCGGGACGGTCATGACGGGACTCCTACGAGCGGCGAGCGATGTGGGGTGGCGGGATCGGCCGGGAGCCGACACAGCGCGCTCGACGTCCTCTGGTGGTCGACGATGCGACGACAGGTCAGGAGGTACCGAAGACGACGGGACGGCAGGGGGTGACCCGCCGTGCGCCATCGCCTCTCGATCACATCTCCCATGGTGGATCGCGCCCTGGTCCACGGGCAACCTGCTCCCGTCACTCCGGGTAAAGGTCACATCGGGAACTCCGACCGGCGCGGGGGAGTTCCGGCAGCGCGGCCGGGTCCGGGGAGCACTGCGGAGGTCCGGGAGCACGGCGGGCCGGTCCCGGTGGCGGCCGGCCGGTGCCGCGGTGGACCCGGCCGGCGCACCCCGGTGGAGACCCTCGGCCGGAACCCCGGATCCCGACCGGGAGTCAGCGGCACCCGGTCAGACGGCCACGGCCTCCGCCACCTCGGCCTGCGTCACCTCGGCGGCGGCGGCGACGCGCTCGGCGTGGGTGGGCGGGTCGGACGGGACGCCCGCCGGGCGGCGGGACTCGAACTCCGCCCGCAGCGTGGGGAGGATCTCCCCGAGCAGGTCGAGCTGCTCGAGCACGACCTTCTCCGGCAGCCCGGCGTGGTCGAGCAGGAACAGCTGCCGCTGGTAGTCCCCGAAGTGCTCACGGAAGGTGAGCGTCCGGTCGATCACCTGCTGCGGGCTGCCCACGGTGAGCGGCGTCCGCTCGGTGAAGTCCTCCATCGTCGGGCCGTGGCCGTAGACCGGGGCCTCGTCGAAGTAGGGCCGGAACTCGTTCCAGGCGTCCTGGCTGTTGCGGCGCATGAAGAACTGCCCGCCCAGCCCGACCGTCGCGGTCGCCGCGGGGCCGTGCCCGTAGTGCTCGAAGCGCTCCCGGTACATCGTGATCAGCCGGACGTAGTGCTGGGCCGGCCAGAAGATGTTGTTGGCGAAGAACCCGTCGCCGAAGTAGGCGGCGATCTCGGCGACCTCGGGAGTGCGGATCGAGCCGTGCCAGACGAACGGGGCGACACCGTCCAGCGGCCGCGGGGTGGAGGTGAAGCCCTGCAACGGCGCACGGAACCTCCCCTGCCAGTCCACCACCTCGGAGTCCCACAGCCTGCGGAGCAGCTGGTAGTTCTCCACCGTCAGCGCGACGGAGTCCGCGGGGTCCTGCCCGAACCACGGGTACACCGGGCCGGTGTTGCCCCGGCCGAGCATGAGGTCGACGCGCTCGGGGCCGGCCAGGTGCTGCAGCATCGCGAAGTCCTCGGCGATCTTCACCGGGTCGTTCGTGGTGATCAGCGTGGTCGACGTCGAGAGGATCAGCGTGTCCGTCTGCCCGGCGATGTAGCCGAGGAGCGTCGTCGGGGAGGACGGCACGAACGGCGGGTTGTGGTGCTCGCCGGTGGAGAACACGTCCAGGCCGACGGCCTCGGCGTGCCGGGCGTAGCGGACCATCGCACGGATCCGCTGCTGCTCGGTCGGCGTGGCCCCGGTCGTCGGGTCGGTGGTGACGTCCCCGACCGTGAAGATGCCGAACTGCATGTCCGCTCCCCTTCCCGCCGCCTCCGCGGCATCCCGCCAGTGTAGTTGCACTCGCAATAGTTGAGAACGCAGCTCACTGTCCCGTTTGTTCCGGCGCGGGTCCCGCCGACCGGTGGTCCCCCGTCCGTGGCAGGATCTCCCCCGCAGCACCCGCACACCGCCGCTGCCCACCGGACCCGTTGCCGCTCGTCGCGACCCCAGGTCAGGACCGGGCGTCGGCCACCCGTTCGGGCTTCGCTAGCGTGTGGCTGCAGTCACGACACACTTGGCGGGTTTCGCTCCCGACCCGCGACGAGGAGGCGCTCGTGAGCAGCGAGGTACCGGGCGGTCTGACGGTCCTGGCGGTGGACGACGAGGAACCTGCGTTGCAGGAACTCGCGCACCTGCTGAGCGAGGACCGGCGGGTCGGCACCGTGCTGACCGCGCCGGACGCGACCGAGGCGTTGCGCATCCTGGGCAGCAGGCCCGGCAGCGTTCCCGGATCCTCCGGTGTGGACCTGGTGTTCCTGGACATCCGCATGCCCGGGCTCGACGGGCTCGAGCTCGCCCGGGTCCTCTCGGCGATGGCCTCGCCGCCCCCGGTCGTCTTCGTGACCGCGCACGACGACCGCGCGGTGGACGCCTACGAGATCGGCGCCGTGGACTACCTGCTCAAGCCGCTGCGCTCGGAACGCCTCGCGGGCTCGATCGACCGCACCCTCGCCACCCGCACCGTGACGCCGCCCCGGCGCCTGCCCCCGGACGGTGCGCCGCACCCGCACCAGCCCGGCCCACCGCGCGGCTTCGGCCCGCCGTCGCGGCCGGAACCGCCGGAGGACGAGGTCATCCCCGTCGAGCTCGCCGGGACCACGAAGCTGGTGCCCCGCTCGTCCGTCCGGTTCGTCGAGGCACAGGGGGACTACGCCCGGCTGCACACACTGGACGGCAGCCACCTCGTCCGCATCCCCCTGTCCGTGCTGGAGGAACGCTGGCGCGAGGCCGGGTTCGTACGCATCCACCGCGCCTTCCTCGTCGCACTGCCGCTGATCACCGAGCTGCGGCTCTCCGGCTCCGGGTACGTCGTCCGGGTCGGGCAGGGACAGAACGCACCGGAGCTCCCGGTCAGCCGCCGCCACACCGCGGCCCTCAAGCGCATCCTGCGCGGGCGTCCGCGCCGCGACGGGGACGACGGCGGCCCCACCATGCCCGTCGCACGCATGCGCTGAGCCCCTCCGCACCCACCTCCTGTCCGGCACACGCCGCGTCGCTGGTCCATTCCGGTACGCGACCGCCGGTCGGCGCGAGTCGGGCGGCATGCCCGGCCGGGGTCGCCTAGCGTGCGGAGGCGATGGGCGGTACTGCGGACGGACGGTCACGGACCCTGCTGGCGTCGCTGGCCCTGGTTCTGGTGACGACCGCCGGGTGCGCGACGGATGCCGCGGCACCGCCGTCGACCTCCGCCGCCGCGCCCGCCCCGCCGATCCCCGCCCCGCCGACCACCGCCCCGCCGGCTCCCCCGCCCGTCCCCGAACTTCCCGGCGGCGGCACCACGCTCTTCCCGGGACGCCGGATGGTCGCCCTCTACGGCCATCCCGGCACGGCCGCCCTGGGGGTGCTGGGCGAGCAGGGGATCGAGCAGTCCGTGGTCCGGGCGCAGCGCCTGGCGGAGGAGTACCGGCCCCTGACACCGGACCCCGTCGTCCCCGCCTTCGAGATCATCACGACCGTCGCCTCCTCCACGGCCGGCGCGGACGGGGACTACTCGAACGAGACGAAGGTCGCCGACCTGGTCCCGTGGGTGGACGCCGCGGCCGCCGCCGGCATCTACGTCGTGCTCGACCTGCAGCCGGGGCGATCGGACTTCCTGTCGCAGGCGCGGCTCTACACGGACCTGCTCGCCCGGCCGAACGTCGGGCTCGCCCTCGATCCCGAATGGCGGCTCGGGCCCGGCCAGCGGCACCGCGTACAGGTGGGCTCGGTCGACGTCGCGGAGATCAACCAGGTCTCCGGCTGGCTGGCCGATCTGACCCGTGACCGCGGGCTGCCGCAGAAGCTGTTGATGATCCACCAGTTCCGGACGGCGATGGTCCGCGACCGCGCCGGACTCGTGACCGACCGTGACGAGTTGTCCGTTGTCGTTCATGCTGACGGGTTCGGCACGAGCGCGGAGAAGATGGAGACCTGGACGGTCCTCCACGAGGCCGCCCCACCGGGGATCACGTGGGGCTGGAAGAACTTCGTGGACGAGGACGAGCCCGTGTACACACCCGCGCAGACCCTCGCGGTCGGTCCGACGACACCGGTGTTCGTGTCCTACCAGTAGGCCCGAAAGGGTGGGCCCGCCGAAGGGACCCGGTGACGTTCAGTATTCTCCCCGGGATCTCGGCGACGAGATCCCGTCGTGACTCCCGGACCCGTCGCCCACCTGCGACGAACTCCCACCTCACGTGCGGCCCGCGTATCGTTCGAGACGCCTGATGAGGGGGTGGCACCGTGAGCGGAGACGACCCGCTCCCCGGGTTGCCCCACGAGGCGTCCGTACCGCCGCGACCCCTCCGGCCGGGCAGGCTCCCCCCTGGGCCCGGCACGTCCGCTCCCCGTTCCCCCGGACAGGACCCTCCCCTGTACGACTTCACCGAGCACCCCAGCACCGAGCACGACCCCGCCTACCGCGGACCGGGCCTCCCCGGGTCCCGACGCGCCGCGTCCCGTGGCACCGACGCGCGCCGCGACCGGGATCCGGGCCCCCTGGACCCCGGCCCGCGGGGCCCCGGCTCCGGTCCGTGGCCCCGCCGGGCCGAGCGGGACGTACCACCGCGGGACGAGGTGTGGCCGAGTGCCGCCCGCCGGGCCGGTGAGCGCGGCTCCTCGTCGCCGGGGGAGCCACCGCGCGGCGCCTCCGACCCGCGGATCCCCACCGCGGCGCACCGGGGCGAGCCCGGGCCGCGGCGCGAGGACCGCACCGCCGGGCCGCCGCCGCGGGACACGTCGCGACCGGACGTCCCGGTGCGCGGTGACGGGCCGCCCCGGCGCCCCGCACGGGACGAGCCCCGCCAG
>JAOZVV010000011.1 GCA_025869365.1 Pseudonocardia sp. | reverse complement strand
CGGCCGCCCACCGTTCACCAGGCTGACCAACCTCCCTGGACATCACACCTAGGCACGGTGTCCCGCGAAGAACTCCTCCATGAGCGCGGCCGCCTCCGCCGCGCAGACCCCGCCGACGACCTCGGGTCGGTGGGTCAGCCGGCGATCCCGCAGGACGTCCCAGAGCGAGCCCGCGGCACCCGTCTTGGGCTCCCAGGCGCCGAACACCACACGGGAGATGCGGGCCAGCCCGATCGCGCCCGCGCACATCGTGCAGGGCTCCACGGTCACGGCCAGGGTGCATCCCTCCAGGCGCCACTCCCCGCGCAGGGCGGCGGCGGCGCGCAGCGCCAGGATCTCAGCGTGGGCGGTCGGGTCCGCCAGTGCCTCCCGGGCGTTGCACGCGACCGCGAGCTCCGTCCCGTCCGCGTCGACGACCACGGCGCCGATCGGCACGTCCCCGGTCCGCGGCGCCTCCGCGGCCAGCACGAGGGCGCGCCGGAGCAACGCCTCGTCTCCCCCGGGGATCAGCACGGTGCCGATTCTGCACCGCGCCCGCGCTCAGTCGACGAGATCGGCCAGCGCGTCCCCGAAGCCCATCCGGCGACCGATCGCCGCGAGCTGCTCGTCCGGGTAGAGGTCCAGCTCACCGGCGAGGACCTCCAGCTCGTCCGCCGGCAGGCCGAGGTCCGCGAAGATCGAGAGATCGCCCTCGGGCCACGGGTCGTCGTCCAGGGCGTCGTCGTCCGGCGGGAGGTCGACGCGGAGCAGGTCGAGCACGTCCGCGGCGACGTCGTAGTCCAGCGCCGCGACGGCGTCGGACATCATCAGCGAGACCCCGCCCGGCGTGGGCCGGAGCAGGATGAAGAACTCGTCGTCGACGTCCAGCAGACCGATCACGGCACCGGTGGACCGCAGTCCGCGAAGCTCCGTGATCGCCGCGTCCAGGTCGACCAGGGCCTCGGGATCCAGACGCACGCAGCGCCACCTTCCCTCCTCCCGGACCGCCGCGACAGCGAATCCGGGCAGGGGCTGGTCCCGCACCTCCGCGGGGGCCTTCACACTCTGCACCGGCATGGACCTACGGTAAGCCCAGATCGGACTGTGGTACAAACCACAATACGGCGAATGTCAGGATCGTCTCATGGCCTCCTCCGACAGCCGCTCCGCGACGCTGCTCACAGCGGTCCTGTCGGGCCTCACCGCGGAGGCCGGGCGGCTTCAGCCGCGCACCGTCGCGCTCCGCCGGACGATCCATCGCCGGCCCGAGATCGGGCTCGATCTGCCGCACACCCGGGACGCGATCCTGGCCGAGCTGGCGGACCTTCCCCTGCGCCTGCACCTGGGACAGGAGGTGACCTCGGTGGTCGGCGTCCTCGAGGGCGGACGCCCGGGGCCGACGGTCCTGCTGCGCGCGGACATGGACGCGCTCCCGCTGCAGGAGGACACCGGGCTCGCCTTCCGCTCCGAGGTCGACGGCGCCATGCACGCCTGCGGCCACGACACGCACGTCGCGATGCTGGCCTCCGCCGCGCGGGTGCTCGCGCACCACCGGGAGGAGCTCGCCGGCCGGGTGCTGTTCATGTTCCAGCCCGGCGAGGAGGGCTTCCACGGCGCGCGGCACATGATCGCGGACGGGCTGCTGGACCGGCACGGCCCGGCCGGGCTGCCGAAGGCCGCCTACGCGCTGCACATCAGCGCCACGCTGCCCTCCGGCGAGCTGCACACCCGGCCGGGGCCGATCATGGCGGCGACGGACGTCCTGCGGGTCACCGTCGTCGGGCGCGGCGGGCACGCGTCGGCGCCGCACGACGCCGTCGACCCGGTTCCGGCCGCCGCCGCGATGGTCGGGGCGCTGCAGACGATGGTGACGCGCAAGGTCGACACCCACCAGCCCGTGGTCCTCACGATCGCCCGGATCACCGCCGGCACCACGAACAACATCATCCCCGAGACCGCGGAGCTCGAGGGCACGCTGCGGACGATGTCCGAGCCCGTCCGCTCGGCGCTGCGCGAGGAGATCCGCCGCGTCTGTCGGCACACCGCCCTGGCCCACGACTGCACCGCCCGGATCGAGATCGAGCACGGCTATCCGGTCACGGTCAACGACCCGGCGGCCGCCACGCGGGTCACCGAGCTCGGCACGCGGCTGCTCGGCGCGCGCAAGGTCGCCACGATGCCCACCCCGATCATGGGGGCCGAGGACTTCTCCTACGTCCTGGACCGGGTCCCGGGCGCCCTGGCCTTCCTCGGCGCCTGCAGCCCCGGCAAGGACCCGATGAGCGCCGCGCCGAACCACTCCAACCGCGTGACGTTCGACGAGGCGGCGATGGTCCCGGGAGTGGCGCTCTACGCGGGCCTCGCCCTGCGGCACCTGCTCTGAGGCACCCGGATGAGACGGTTGCATCACGACACTGAACGTTCGTAAGGTCGAGGGACCGGCCACATCCGGGCACGCCTCCAGGAGCGGATTCAATGACGAATCGACCCGATTTTCCCAGTACTCCCGAATTGCGTAGCGCTTCCGAGCTTTCCACCGCGACCGACGACACGATCCGCGACGCGCTGACCTACGCGGACCCGATGGCCCTACGCGGCCTGCTGTACCAGCTGACCGGGGACGAGAGCCTCGCGGAGCTCCCGGTGGAGGCGAAGCCGGCCGGCAACGCGGACGCGATGGGACTGGCGAACAAGGCGGACGCCGCCCTGATCAGGGAGAAGGCCGCGGAGTTCCTCATCTCCCACCGGGACTCCGGCGCGGCAGGCCTGCCGATCGGCCCCGAGGACCGGCTGGTCCGCAGCCTCGCGCTGGCCGTCGGGGAGGAGCTGCCGGAGTCCGAGCGGGAGCTGTGGCTCGAGGAGCTGGCGATCGACCCGTGGGCCCGGGCGCTGCAGTGGCGTGACCGCCCGTCGGAGGAACGGCTCGCGAACTACTCGGTGCTGGTCATCGGCGCCGGGCTGGGCGGGCTGAACGCGGCGGTGCAGCTCAAGCACGCCGGCATCCCGTTCACGGTGCTGGAGAAGAACCCCGGGGTCGGCGGCACCTGGTACGAGAACCGCTACCCGGGCGCCCGGGTGGACTCCCCCAGCCGCGCCTACACCCATCTCTACGGCATCGACTTCCAGTACCCGAACCCGTTCTGCGAGCAGGCGGACAACGAGAAGTACTTCAACTGGGTCGCGGACACCTTCGACGTGCGACGGGAGATCGAGTTCCACACCGAGGTCCGCTCGGCCGTCTGGGACTCCCAGGAGCACGTCTGGGAGGTCACCTCCAGCGGCCCGGACGGCGTGCAGGTGCGCCGGGTGAACGCGATCATCAGCGCCGTCGGGTTCCTCTCCCGGCCGAACATCCCGGAGCTGCCGGGGATCGACCGCTTCACCGGCCGGGCGTTCCACACCGCCCGCTGGCCCTCGGACCTGGATCTCGACGGCAAGCGCGTCGCCGTCGTCGGATCGGGGTGCACGAGCTACCAGATGGTCCCCGAGCTCGCGGATCTCACCGGCCACGTCACGGTCTTCCAACGGACCCCGCAGTGGGTCTTCGAGCGGCCCGGGTACCGCTCGCCCTACCCGGACCAGGTGCCCTGGCTGGACCGGAACCTGCCCTGGTACTCCCACTTCCTGCGCTTCCGCACCAGCTGGCTGACCGGGCCGCACGTGCAGAGCCTCGCGTTCGACGTCGACCCGGACTGGAAGGACCCGCACACCCGTTCCGCGCTCAACCAGCGCATCCGGGAGCAGCGCCTGGCCTTCATGGAGCGCAAGCTCGGCGACCACCCCGAGCTGAAGGCGGCGATGCTGCCGCCGCACCCGCCGATGTCCGCGCGCCCGGTGGCGGTGGACAGCGAGTACAGCATCTACGACGCCCTCCTCCGCGACGACGTTGCGCTCGCGACCGAACCCATCCGCAGCGTGACCGAGACCGGGATCGAGACCGTCGACGGCGTCGAGCACCCGGCGGACGTGCTGATCTACGCCACCGGCTTCAAGGCCAACGACTTCCTCTACCCCATGGAGTTCCGCGGCCGCGACGGCCGCACGATCGGCGACCTCTGGGCGGAGGACGGCGCCCGCGCCTGGGTGGGCACGATGCTGCCCGGATTCCCGAACCTGTTCCTGCTCTACGGGCCGAACACGAACCCGTTCAGCCTGGGCGTGGTCACGTTCTCCGAGATCACCACGCGGTTCGCGCTGGAGCGGATGGCGGAGCAGATCCTCGACGGGACGAGCTCCGTCGAGGTGACCGAGCGGGCCTACCGCGCCTACAACGCCGAGCTCGACGCCCGCGAGCCGCTGCGGACGTGGAGCGACCCGCGCGCGGACAACTACTACCGCAACGTGTTCGGCCGCTCGTCGGCCAACTGCCCGTTCGAGGGGACGGAGATCTGGCAGAAACTGCGGCACCCGGATCCCGCGGACTTCGTCCGGGAGTGAGCGGGTGAAGATGGGGGCATGAGCCTGCGCGATCTCTCCCTCGCCCTCCGCTCCGGCGAGCTCTCGCCGGTCGAGCACGTCCGGGACACCCTCGAGCGGCTGCGTGCGGACGAGCACAACGCCGTCGTCGCGCTGGACGAGACCGCGCTGGGGATCGCCGAGGAGCGCGCCGTCGAGCTGGCGCGAGGCGAGTGGCGCGGCCCGCTGCACGGGGTCGCCGTCGGGGTGAAGGACCTGTTCGACGTGATCGGGCTGCCCACCCGCGCGGGCTCGGCCGTCCTCGCCGACGCCCCCGCGGCGACGACCGAGGGCCCGGTCGTCGCGCGGCTGCGCGAGGCGGGCGCGGTGATCGTCGCCAAGCTGCACACCCACGAGTTCGCCTACGGACCCACCGGGGACGTCTCGGCCACCGGGCCCGCGCTCAACCCGCACGACCGCACGCGCATCACCGGCGGCTCGTCCTCCGGCTCGGCCGCCGCCGTCGCCGCGGGGCACCTGCCGCTGGCCCTCGGCACGGACACGGGGGCCAGCGTGCGGACCCCGGCCGCGCTCTGCGGGATCGTCGGGCTCAAGCCCGCGTACGGCACGCTGTCCACCGACGGCGTGTTCCCGCTGGCCGAGAGCCTGGACACGGTCGGGATCCTCGCGCCGGACGTGCACTCGGCCTCGGTCGCCTGGGACGTGCTGTCCCGCCCGGACGGCACGGGTGGCGGCATCCAGCAGCCGGGTGTGAGCGGCACCCACGTCGGCGTGCTGGTGGACGACTTCTGGCAGGCGGTGGACCCGGTGCTCGCGGCGGCCGTCGCGGAGGCGGTGCGCCGGCTGGAGAAGGCGGGCGCGGAGATCTTCGAGATCCGCACCCCGATGATCGACGAGCTGGCGGCGTCCTACGCCGCGATCGTCGGCGGCGAGGCCTACGCGACGCACCGGGCCTGGCTCGCCGAGCGGCCCGGGGACTACCAGCCGGCCACCGCGAGGCGGCTGCTCGCCGTCGCGGACCAGCCCGCGTACGCCTACGTCGAGGCGCAGCGGACCCGTCGGCGGCTCGGGGCGGCGCTGCGCGAGGCCGCGCAGGGCATGGACGTGCTGATCAGCGCCACCACCCGGCTGCGCGCGACACCGGTCGGCGCGGCCGAGGTGGGCGGGACGCCGGTCCTGCGGTCGATGATGGGCCTCACCTCGCCGTTCAACCTCACGGGTCAGCCCGCGCTGTCCGTCCCGGCACCGGTGGCCGAAGGAGAGCTGCCCGCCGGGATCCAGCTCGTCGGTGTCGATCTCGAGGAGCGCGGCATCCTGCGGGTGGCGGCAGCGATCACCCGTTCGTAGCAGCGGCCGAGGCCGGTGCCGCCACGGACCGCGAACGGGCAGAATTCGGCGCATGCGCAACGTCTGTGTCGTCGGCACCGGTCTGATCGGCGGCTCCCTGATGCGGGCCGCGAAGGCCGCGGGGAGGACCGTGTACGGCACCGCCGCGTCCGACGGGACGGCCGCGGCCGCAGTCGCGGACGGGTTCGACGTCACCACGGATCTCGACGCCGCGCTGCGCCGGGCCGCCGCGGACGACGCCCTGGTGGTGCTCGCGGTCCCGTTGCCGGCGGTCGAGGGAGTGCTCGCCCGGGTCGACGACGTGGCGCCCACGGTCCGGCTGACGGACGCGGTGAGCGTCAAGGTCGCCGTCGCGGACGCCGTCGCCACCTATGCCCCGCACGCCCGCTACGTGGGCGGGCATCCGATGGCGGGCACCGCCGAGTCCGGCTGGGCGGCCGGGGACGGCGCCCTGTTCCGCGGTGCCGCATGGGTCGTCGTCGCGGACGACGGCGCGGACCCCGAGGTGTTCCGGGACGTCGCCGAGCTGGCCTGGGAGTGCGGTTCCCGGGTCGTCCCGGCGGCGTCGGACGAGCACGATCTCGCGGTCGCCAAGATCTCCCACCTGCCGCACCTGCTCGCCGCGGTGCTCGCGGCCGTGGGCGCAGGGGAACCCGGCAGGGACGACTCGGACCTGCCGCTCGCGCTGTCCGCGAGCTCGTTCGCGGACGGGACCCGGGTCGCGGGCACCCGCCCGGAGCTGGTGCTCGCGATGTGCGAGGGCAACCGCAGCGCGCTGCTCGCCGCCGTCGACGAGGCGCTGGGCCGCCTCGGCGTGATGCGCGGCGCGCTCGCCTCCACCGGCGGGCTGGCCGCGACCGTCAACGCCGGGTACGCCGCCCGTCAGCGCTGGGCCTCCACCCGCGAGCCGCTGGGCCTCGAGGTGTCCCTGGACGGCCCGGACTGGCTCGCCGAGCTCCGCGAGCTCGGCCGCCGGGGGGACGTCGTCTCGGGATGGAAGGCCTGAGGCCCGGGCCGGGGGTTCAGCCGGCCACCGTGGACGCCGGAGCGTGGGCCAGCCGGCTCGCGACGCCCGGGTAGGAGAGCACGAACCCGGCCTCGTCCACGACGATCTCGACCTCGGGGCCGTCCGCTCCGGCCGAGCACGCCACCACCGCCGTGCCGTCCTCGGTCAGCGTGCGGACCGTCCGGTAGCGCCGGGTCACCAGCGCCACGTCCAGGTCCGGCAGGGACACCTGCACCACCGGGACCTCGAACACCCCGGCCTCGCGATGCAGGTCCAGGCGCCGGATCGGCAGGGACGCGAACAGCGGGCTGAACGCGACGTCCACGTCCACCGCGGCGAACTCCCGGCGCGTGACCCCGGAGCCGTCGTCGAGCATCCAGAAGCCGTCGTCCGTGCGGTTGGCCGTGAGGTGGCGCTCGCGTTCGGCCGTCGCCGAGCTCAGCGAGAGCCGGGCCAGCGTGCCGTCGTCGCCCACCGTCACGCTGAAGGAGGCCGTGAGGTCGCCCTCCGGGGTGGGCAGCACCATCCGGCTCAGGGCGCGGAAGCCGCCGCCCGCCGAGGCGGGGAGCAGCCGGGCCCCCTCGAGGCCGGGCCTGCCGTCGGCCTGCCAGGTCAGCATGGTCGTCATCGACACCACCGTAGGGAGTGCAGGCGGGGGCCGCCGGTCCGTATCGGACCGAGGGACCCCGCGTCGGGGAGAGGTCAGGTCCGGGTCTCGGTCGCCGGCTTGTCCGGAACGAAGTCCTTGATCTTGTCGACGACCGTGTCGACCTGGTCCGCGTGGCCGAACCTCTCCTTCGCGAACTCGCCGGCCTTCTCCACGACCTCCTCGATCTTGTCACCGTGCTCGTCGAGCAGCTTGTCGGCCTGAGCCTTGAGTGCGTCGAAATCCATGGCGCGTGCCCCCTTCTCGAGCATCGACCCTGCCGGGACATCCAACACCCCGCGCCGGGCCCGGGGCCAGCGGCCCGGTCCGAGCCCGGACCGTTCGGGCAGGCAACTCGCTCAGCGCAGCCGGCCGGTCACCTAGAGTTGGTCCTCGCGGCGGATCTCCTCCGGATGCACGTCCGCCCGGACCCCACGGAAGACCGGTTGGCGTAATCGTCCCGCAGCCGTCCAGCCCAGGTGCGCCACCTCCACCGCCACGACCGGATCGCACCAGCGCGCCCCCGCGGAGTCCACCCGGAGCAGCCGCTCGCTGAAGGGGGACACCTCGGCCGTCACGTCGCCCAGCAGGTCCGTCAGCACCCGTTGCACGGGCGCGCCGGCGAGGCCGGCGCCGACCCGCCCGGCGAACTCCAGGCCGTCGGCCCCCGGGATCCCGAGCAGCAACGCACCGATCCGGGACGCGCGGCCGGTCCGCTCCGGCCGCCAGCCGCCGACCAGGCACGTCTGGGTGTGCCGGTGGGTCACCTTCACCCAGCTCGGGCCGCGCCGGCCGGGCCGGTACGGGCTGTCCCGCAGCTTCGCGACCACACCCTCCATGCCGCGACGCCCGGTGGCCTCGAACAGGGCGCCGCCGTCCGTGTACAGCGGGGACAGCTCGACGGTGGGCAGCGGGTCGATGTCCAGGCGTTCCAGGGTGGCGCGGCGCTCGTCGAGCGGGCGGTCCAGCAGCGGGACGCCGTAGAGCCGCATGATGTCGAAGACCATCAACGTGGCCGGGCGGGCGGCGGCCCGGGCGGCGGTGACGGGGCCGTGCATCCGGTCGGCCAGCGCCGCGAAGCTGGGGACGCCGTCGTCGAGCAGCACCGCCTCGCCGTCGAGCAGCACGTCCGGCGCGATCTCCGCGATTCCGGCGAACTCCGGGAAGTTCGCGGTGATGTCCTGCCCGGTCCGGGTGGACAGCCGCAGCACACCGTCGGTGACCTCGGCGAGCACGCGCATGCCGTCCCACTTGACCTCGTAGACCCATTCGGGGCCGGTCGGGAGGCCTCCTGGGGTGGCGAGCATGGGCTGCACACGGCCATGCTGTCACTTCGGGGGAGACACGGAGAGCAACCGGTCGAGGGGAGGCATGTCGCATGCGTGCGATGTGGAGTGGCGCGGTGTCCTTCGGGCTGGTCAGCGTCCCGATCAAGCTGTACTCGGCGACGACGAACCACGACGTCCGGTTCCACCAGGTCCACGGGGCCGACGGTGGACGGATCAGGTACAAGCGGACCTGCTCGGTGTGCGGCGAGGAGGTCGACTACGCGGACATCGTGAAGGGCTACGAGACCGAGGACGGCGAGCTGATCACGCTCGACGACACGGACCTGAACTCCCTGCCCGTCGCGAGCGGCCACGAGATCGACGTGATCGAGTTCGTGCCGGCGGACCAGATCGACCCGTTGCTGTTCGACAAGAGCTACTACCTCGAGCCGGAGACCAAGGCCGCCAAGCCCTACGCGCTGCTGCGCGGGGCGCTCGAGGAGACGGATCGGATGGCCGTGGTGAAGGTCGCGCTGCGGCAGCGGGAGTCCATCGCGCTGCTCCGTGTCCGCGGCAAGGTCATCGTGCTGCAGACGATGCTCTGGCCGGACGAGGTGCGCGAGCCGGACTTCGACATCCTCGACGCGGACGTGGACCTGCGCCCGCAGGAGCAGAAGATGGCTGCGTCGCTGGTGGAGAGCCTGGGCGCGGACTTCGACCCGACCCAGTTCCACGACGAGTACAAGGACGCGGTCGTCGAGCTGATCGACTCCAAGAAGGAGAGCGGGGCGACGCGGCCCGCGCCGATGGCCGAGAAGCCCTCCGACGACGGCGGGGACTCGATGTCGGACCTGCTGACCGCGCTGCAGAAGAGCGTCGAGGCGGCCAAGGGCGCACCCGGGAGGGGCCGGTCCGGGAGGTCCACGACGGAGAAGGACACCGCGGAGACGGAGACCCCCGAAAAGGAGACCCCCGAGAAGGACACCGCCGAGAAGGACACCGCCGCCGAGGAGCCCGCGAAGAAGCCCGCGGCCCGCAAGCCGGCGGCCCGCAAACCGGCCGCGAAGAAGGCGGACGCCGCGGACGACGAGGGCAAGCCGGAGAAGAAGCCCGCCACCCGCAAGCGCCGCACCGCCTGATCGTCAGGGGCCGAGCGCGTTCGCGGGCGGCGTCCGGTCGTTCTTGATCGCCTCGAACAGGGCGCTCGCGCGGGTCTTGTCCCACTTGACCACGGACTGGCCGCCGATGTTCGGGGTCGAGCCGACCGGCACCGTCGTCGCGACGCCGTCCCCGCCGGACACCCCGCGCAGCGCCAGGCCGAGCGACGCCACGTTCCACAGGTGGTCCCCGTCGTCGACCGTGATCGTGCCGGTCATCGCGTTGGCCAGCGGGACCACCCGGAACGGGTTGAGCAGCGTCGCCGGGCTCGTCGCCTTCGCGATCAGGGCGGAGAGCAGGGCGCGCTGGCGGGCGACCCGGCCGAAGTCCGAGCTGGCCGTGGCGCGGGTGCGGACGTACCCGAGCGCGGTGGCGCCGTCGAGCTCCTGGGTGCCCGCCTTGATGTCCAGGCCGGCCTTGGGGTCCTTGATCGCCTCGGGGATGTCCATCGTGATGCCGCCGACCGCGTCCACCGCGCCGACGAAACCGCCGAAACCGATCTCGGCGTAGTGGTCGACGCGCAGCCCGGTCGCGGCCTCGACGGTGCTGATCAGCAGCTGCGGGCCGCCGAGCGCGTAGGCGGAGTTGAGCTTGCCGCTGCCGTGCCCGGCGATCGGGACGTAGGAGTCCCGGGGCAGGCTGACCAGCACGGACCCGGAGCTCCCGCTGTGCACGAGCATGATCGTGTCCGTGCGCTGGCCCGCGGCGTCCCCGGTGGCGAGGTTCTCCTCGTCCTCCGCGGTGAGGCCGGCGCGGCTGTCCGAGCCGACGATCAGGTAGTTCGTGCCGTCGGACTCCGCGACGCTGTTCGCCGGCATCGCCGCGACACGCTGCAGGTTCTGGTCCAGGTAGACCCCGAAGCCGATCAGCGCCACGAGGATCACCGCGATCGTGAGGACGGTCCGGCGGCGCCAGTTGCGGCGCTTGCGCACCCGCGGCGGCGCCTTCAGCGCGACGGGCCGGTCCGACGCCGGCGGCCGGGAGCGCGGCGCTTCGACGGCGGAGCGGGGCATGAACGCCGTCGGCTTCGGCGCCTGCTGCGGCCGGCCCTGAGCCGGACGACCCTGGGCGGGACGACCCTGCTGGGGGCGACCGCCCATCGGCCGGGTGGGACCCTCGGGCGGCTGCGGGGAGCGGCGCTGGGGCTGCGAGCCCCAGCCCGGGCCGGATCCGCGGCGCGGCGGCGGCCCACCCCGGCCCTGCGGCCCACGGAAGTCACCGTTCATCTGCTGCGCACCCACCCTGTCGACGTCCGGGCCCGCGTCCCGCCGGATCCCGGCCAGGGTACGCAGGCACGTACCGGTCCCTCACCGACAGGACGTATGGGACGCATCCGGGTTGCGCAGCGGCAGCGAAGGCGCGCCCGCCGGTACCGGCGGGGCGCCTCGCGCGGTGCCCGGCGGACGGGGCCTCAGGACAGCAGGGGCTCGCCCTCGAACCTCCCCAGCTCCTCGCGGTAGAACTCGAGGCCGACGCCGTTGGGGTCCCGGATGTAGAGGCTGTTGTCCACGCCCCGGTCCGGGCCCAGGTAGTCGATCCCGGCCTCGTCGAGCCGCTTGCGCGCGGCGTCGAACTCCTCGGCGGACGTCGACAGGGCGAGGTGCTGCACGGCCCCGATGGTCTCGGAGAACTCCGGGTGGTCGTGCCCCGGGAAATCGAAGAACCCGAGCAGGTTGCCGTTGCCGATGTCGAAGAAGAAGTGCGACGAGCCGGCGTAGTCCCGGTTCTCGACGAGCTCGACGAGCGGGAAGCCGAGCAGGTCCTGGTAGAACCGGATCGTCTCCTCGACGTCGGCGCAGATCAGGGCCAGGTGGTGCACGCCCCGGACCGTCGTCGCGGGCCGGTCGGCGGCCGCGCGCAGGTACTTCTCACGCAGGTCGGCCCGCCGGGCGCGGACCGCCTCGAGCTGGGCTCCCTCGGGCTGCGGCATCGGAACTCCCCTTTCGTCTGGGTCGACCGTTCCCATGATAGTTGTGTTCTCAACATTCCGCTCCGGGAGAGGATCGGTGGATGGACCTCCCCCTCGCCGAGGACGACCTCGCCCACGCCGCCGTGCTCGACCCCGCAATGGTGGTCAAGCCTGGCACCTCCCTCCCCGAGGTCGCCATCCTCTGCTTCTTCCCCGAGGCCGTCGCCAAGGCCGGGGCCGGGGGCCGGCAGCTGCTGCGGATCCGCTCCGAGCTCGGGCCCTGGCCGGTGTACGGCATCGAGGTCGAGGGGCAGGAGGTCGCCGTCATGCAGCCCGGGATCGGCGCACCACTGTCGGTGATCTTCCTGGAGCAGCTGATCGCCATGGGCGTGCGCCGGGTCGTCGCCGTCGGCGGCTGCGGCTCGCTCGTCCCGGAGCTCACGCTCGGGCACGCCGTCGTCGTCGACAGCGCCCTGCGGGACGAGGGCACGTCGTTCCACTACCTCCCCGCCGGACGCGTGGTGGACGCGGACCCCGCGGGCGTCCGGGTCCTGGCGAGCACGCTCGAGGACGAGGGGGTCCCGTACGTCACCGCCCGCACCTGGACGACGGACGCGGTCTTCCGCGAGACGCGCACCCGCGTCGAGCGGCGTCGCGAGGAGGGCTGCGTGGTCGTGGAGATGGAGGCATCGGCACTGATCTCGGTGGCCCGGCACCGCGGGATCGCCCTCGCGCACCTGCTGCTCGCGGGCGACTCGCTCGCCGGCGAGGCCTGGGAGCACCGCGGCTGGACGACGGCGCGCGAGGCCAGGGAGGGGCTGTTCCGGCTCGCCGCCCGCGCGGCCGTAGCCCTCTGACGGGCCGCGACGCGATGTGAGGTTGATGTCACTTTCGCGCACGGGGGAGACTCGGGCCACAAGATGGGCCGGTCAGGCTCTCAACGACGAGATGGCAAGGGGCGAGGGTGACGGCGTTCACAGACGGTCTCATGACCGACAGGTCCGTGTTCGTGGCAGGCGGCACGAGCGGCATCAATCTCGGCATCGCGAAGCGGTTCGCCCAGCTGGGCGCGAAGGTCGCGGTCGCCGGACGCAATCCGGAGAAGGCCAAGGCCGCCGCCGAGGCGATCGGCGAGGGCGCGCTCGGGCTCTCGACGGACGTCCGGGACTACGACGCGACCCGGGCCGCCATGGAGCAGGCGGCGGACGCGTTCGGCCCACTGGACGTCGTCGTGTCCGGGGCGGCGGGCAACTTCCTCGCCCCGGCGCTGGGCATGTCCGCCAACGCGTTCAAGACGGTCGTGGACATCGACCTCATCGGCACGTTCAACGTGTTCCGCGGCTGCTACGACCTGCTGCGCAGGCCCGGCGCGTCGCTGATCGCGATCACCGCGGGCCAGGCCGTGAACGCCACGCCGATGCAGGCGCACGCCTGCGCCGCGAAGGCCGGGATCAACCAGCTGATCCGGGTACTGGCGATGGAGTGGGGCCCGGACGTCCGGGTCAACGGCATCTCCCCCGGGCCGATCTCGGGCACCGAGGGCATGGCCCGGCTCGCGCCGGACGACTCGACCCGCGAGGCCCACTACGCGCGGATCCCGCTGAAGCGCTGGGGTGAGATCGCCGAGGTCGCGGAGGCCGCGGTCTTCCTGTCCAGCGACTCGGCGGCCTACATCAGCGGCACGATCCTGGACGTCGACGGCGGCTCGCAGCTCGGGGACGCCACGCGGAACTCACCGGCCAAGGGCCTCGCCTGAGGCCGCACCGTCACAGGGCGCGGAACGCCGCCACCACGTCGGCGAAGCGGGCGGGCTCGGGCACCTCACCGGGGAGGTTGAAGCGGATCCGGTGGGCGAGGCCCGAGTACCGCCGGTGCAGTTCGGCGGCCACCTCCGCCGGGCCGCCGACGACGCACATGGCGTGCAGGATCTCGTCGGTGACGAGCGGGACCATCTCGTCCCACCGGCCCTGCTTGCTCAGGGCGTTGAGCTCGGTCTGCAGGTCGCCCCAGCCGTGCAGGTCCAGGACCGGCCGGTACGCGGGCGTCGAGCCGTAGAAGGAGATCTGCCTCCGCACGGCCGCGACGTCCGCGTCGGTGAACGCGACGAAGGGCGAGAGCGCGATCTCGAAGCCCGGCCGGGCGTCCGCGACCGCCGGGACGACCGCCTCCCGCAGGTAGCGCTCGGTCAGGAACGGGTGGGCGAACAGCCCGTCGGCCACCTCGGCCGTGACCTCCAGCATCCGGGGCCCGACGGCGGCCAGGTACACCCGGGGCGGGCCGTGCGGGTTCGGCGGCGGGGTGAAGTTCGGCGTCATGAGCGAGTGGTCGTAGAACTCCCCCCGGTGGTCCAGGCGCTCCCCGGTGTCCCACGCGTCCCAGATCGTCCGCAGGGCGGTGACGAACTCGCGCATCCGGGCCGCCGGCCTCGACCAGGGCATCGAGAACCGGCGCTGGATGTGCGGCCGGACCTGGCTGCCCAGACCGAGCACGAACCGGCCCGCCGAGAAGCGCTGCAGGGCGATCGCCTGGTAGGCCACGGTCATCGGGGTGCGGGCGAAGGCGATGGCGACGGACGGGCCGAGCTCGATCCGCGACGTGTGCTCGGCGGCGAGGGCGAGCGGCCCGAAGGGTTCCGCGCGGTTCTCGTTGTTCCACGCCGCGTCGTAGCCGATCTCCTCGGCGGAGCGGGCGTCCTGCGCCGCGAACTCCAGCCCGTCCCGCAACCGCGCGTCGATCCTCACCGGGCCAGGAGTATCACGTCCGCCCCGCCGGGGCCGGGGCCGCGGGGTCCCGTCAGGGGCCCGTCCCGAGGGTCCCGGCGAGCGCGTCGAGCCGGCGGCGGCTGTTCTCGTTCGCCCCGGTGATCGTCACCTCGGTGCCGCGCACCGCGTACCGCGTGCGGACGGCGTCGAGCGCGGCCACCGTCGAGGCGTCCCAGACGTCCGCGGCGGAGAGGTCCAGGACGACCGCCGGCGGGTCGCCCGCGTAGTCGAACCTGGTCACGAGGTCGTTGCTGGAGGCGAAGAACAGCTGGCCGGAGACCCGGTAGGTCCGGGTGCCGCCGTCCGCGGAGAGCTCGCTCGTCACCGCGACGAGCCGGGCGACCCGGCGCGCGAACAGCAGCGTCGCCGCGATCACCCCGACCACGACGCCGTAGGCGAGGTTGCCCGTCGCCACGGTGACCGCGACGGTCACCAGCATCACCGCGGTCTCGCTGCGCGGCATCCGGCGCAGGGTGCGCAGGCTGTGCCAGTCGAACGTCCCGACGCAGACCATGATCATGACGCCGACGAGCGCGACCATCGGGATCCGCGCGACGAGCGGCCCGAGCAGCACGCACAGGACCAGCAGGAACACCCCGGCGAGGAACGTCGAGAGCCGCGTCCGGGCGCCACCCGCCCGCACGTTGATCATCGTCTGGCCGATCATCGCGCAGCCGCCCATGCCGCCGAAGAACCCGGTCACGACGTTCGCGACGCCCTGGCCCCAGGCCTCGCGCCGCTTGTCGGAGCGGGTGTCCGTGATCTCGTCGACGAACGTCGCCGTCATCAGGGACTCCAGCAGCCCGACGAGCGCCATCCCCAGCGCGTAGGGCGCGACGATCCGCAGGGTCTCCCAGGTCAGCGGGACGTCCGGCAGCCCGGGCAGCGGCACCGAGTCCAGCAGCGCGCCCTGGTCCCCCACCGTCGGCACGACCACGTGCGCGGCCACCGTCACGACCGTCAGCACCACGATCGCCACCAGGGGCGCGGGCACGACCCTCGTCAGCCGAGGCAGGAACACCATGATCGCGATACCCACCGCGAGCAGCGGGTAGACGAGCCACGGCACGTGCCAGAGCTGCGGCAGCTGCGCCACGAAGATCAGGATCGCCAGCGCGTTCACGAAGCCGACCATCACGCTGCGCGGCAGGAACCGGATGAGCCGCGCGACACCGAGCAGCGCCAGGACGACCTGCAGCCCGCCGGCGAGCAGCACGGTGGCGATCAGGTACTCGAGGCCGTGGTCCCGGACCAGGGGCGCCACGACCAGCGCCACCGCCCCGGTGGCCGCCGAGATCATGGCCGGCCGGCCCCCGGCGAACGCGATCGTGACGGCCATGGTCACGGACGCGAAGAGCCCGACCCGGGGATCGACGCCGGCGATGATCGAGAACGCGATCGCCTCGGGGATCAGCGCCAGGGCCACGACCAGCCCGGACAGCACCTCGGTCCGCAGGACGGCCGGGGCGAACCAGGCGGGGCGTCGGGCACGGGCGAGAACGGGCATCGTGACGGGGAACCACTTCCGGGTGACGAGGACGAGGCACGCGCACCGTTGCGCCGTGCGCCGGACTCTACGGTCGCGGTGCCGCCGACCTGCGCGGGAGACACCGGAGACGTTGACCACCCCGTACCGGTGCAGGTCACCCGGTCTCGGCGGTCCGGGAGATACCGACGGCCGCAGCACTGGTCGAACGGATCCGGCGCGAGTACGACGAGGCGTGCACCGCGGCGCCCTGAGCGCCCGGGCCGGCACGACCCGCGGAACCGCACGACCCGCCGACTCGACGAGGAGCAGGCCATGACGACGACCGACGTCCGTCCGACCGCGCTGCACAGCGGCGCCACCATGGGTGCGCTGGTGTTCCGCACCCTGCGCCGGCACCCGGACCGCACCGCGTTCATGAGCCCCACCGGGTCGCTCACCTACGCGGCCGCCGCGGACCTCATCGCGCGCTTCCAGCACGCCCTGGCCGCGCACGGGCTGACCCGCGGCAGGCGCGTCGGGCTGCTCGCCGGGAACAGCGCGGAGGCGTGGTGCGCGGGGAT
The DNA here is from genome assembly GCA_025869365.1 of Pseudonocardia sp. GTDB lineage: Bacteria > Actinomycetota > Actinomycetes > Mycobacteriales > Pseudonocardiaceae > Pseudonocardia. The sequence goes on along the minus strand of JAOZVV010000011.1, from coordinate 2,507 downwards.
GGCCGTGCAGGCCGGCGGGATGGCGGCGTCCTGGCTGCACCCCATGGGCTCGGTGGAGGACCAGCTCTACCAGCTCGCGGACCTGGACGCGGCGGCCTGCATCGTCGACGCGCGCGAGCACGCCGCGCGGGGCACCGCGCTCGCCGAGGGCGCCGGGGACCTGCCGGTGCTGGGTCTCGGCCCGTCGGACTTCGGGCCGGACCTGCTCGCCGAGGCCGCCGCCGCGGGCGCCGCGACCGCCCGGGACCTCGCCCGCCCCGAGGACGTCGCGCTGGTGAACTACACCGGCGGGACCACCGGGCGGCCGAAGGGCGTGATGCGCCGCCATCCCGCGGTGTCCTTCATCAGCATGATCGCCAACCTCGCGGACTTCGAGCTCCCCGACGCCCCGCGCTACCTCGCGGTCGCCCCGATCACCCACGTCGCGGGGACGAAGGTGCTGCCGGTCCTCGCGCGGGGCGGCACCGTCCACCTGCTCGACGGGTTCGCCCCGGACGCGGTGCTGGAGACGATCGAACGCGAGCGGATCTCGATGACCCTGTTCGTCCCGACGATGGTCTACGCCCTGCTCGACCGCCCCGAGCTGGACCGGACGAACCTGTCGTCGCTGGAGCTGCTGCTCTACGGCGCGTCCCCGATGTCCCCGAGCCGGCTCACCGAGGCGATGGAGCGGATCGGCCCGGTGTTCAGCCAGCTCTACGGGCAGACCGAGTGCTACCCGATCAGCACGCTGAGCCGCGCGGACCACGCGGACCCGTCCCTGATGGGATCCTGCGGCGTCCCCGTGAGCACCGTCGCCACCGCGCTGCTGGACGACGACGGCAACGAGGTCCCGCCCGGGGAGCCCGGGGAGATCTGCGTGCGCGGTCCGGGCGTCATGGAGGAGTACTGGCACAGGCCCGAGCTCACCGCCGAGGCCTTCGCCCACGGCTGGCTGCACACCGGCGACGTCGCGCGGGCGGACGAGCGTGGCTACCTGACGATCGTGGACCGCACCAAGGACATGATCATCAGTGGCGGCTTCACCGTCTTCCCGCGCGAGGTCGAGGACGCGCTGAGCAGCCACGAGGCCGTGGCGATGGCCGCGGTGTTCGGGATCGCCGACGAGAAGTGGGGCGAGGCCGTGACCGCCGCCGTCGTGCTGCGTCCCGGCGCCACGGCGACGCCCGAGGAGCTGGCCCGCCACGTCCGCGGGCTCAAGGGCGCCGTGCAGACGCCGAAGGCGGTGCACGTGCTGGACCGGCTCCCCACGACGGCCGTCGGCAAGATCGACAAGAAGGCGCTGCGGAGAGACTTCACCCTGTGAGACGACTGCTTGAATGTGACGTCCACGTCATGCAGACTCGCCGGGTCGAGCCGAATCCCCCAACGACGGAGGAACCGTGAAGACCAAGGGCGCCCTGCTGTACGAACCGAACACGGACTGGAAGGTCGAGGAGATCGACGTCGGCGACCCGGTCGCCGGGGAGGTCCGGGTGCGGCTCGCCGCCAGCGGGCTCTGCCACTCCGACGAGCACGTACGCACCGGCGCCAACACGGTGCCGGTGTACCCGGTGCTCGGCGGGCACGAGGGCGCGGGGGTCGTCACCGACGTCGGCCCGGGCGTCAGCGGCTTCGCCGAGGGGGACCACGTCGTCCTCGGCTTCATCCCCGCCTGCGGCGTCTGCCGGCCGTGTTCGCGCGGCATGCAGAACCTCTGCGACCAGGGTGCGAACCTGCTCACCGGCAAGGCGATCGCGGACGACACGTTCCGCATCACCGCCTCCGGCAAGCCCGTGTCCCCGATGTGCCTGCTCGGCACGTTCTCCCCGTACGTCACGGTGAACCAGTCGTCCTGCATCAAGATCGAGAAGGACGTCGACCTGGCCATCGCGGCGCTGCTCGGCTGCGGCGTCTCCACGGGCTGGGGCTCCACGGCGTCGATCGGCGGGACGAAGGCCGGGGACATCGTCGTGGTGGTCGGCGTCGGCGGCGTCGGGATCAACGCGGTGCAGGGGGCCGCGGCGGCCGGCGCCCGGCACGTCGTCGCGATCGACCCGGTGGCGTTCAAGCGCGAGTGGGCCATGGAGTTCGGCGCCACGCACACCTTCTCCAGCATGGCCGAGGCGCTCGAGCCGCTGCGGGACCTGAGCTGGGGCACGATGGCGGACACGGTCGCGCTGACCGTCGGCGAGCTCGAGGGGGACATGATCCAGCCGGCGCTGGATCTCACCGCCAAGGGCGGGCAGGTCGTCGTCACCGCGATCGCGGACATGAAGCAGGTCGACGCCAAGGTCAGCCTGTTCGAGCTGGCCCTGCTGCAGAAGCGCGTCCAGGGCGCGATCTTCGGCGGGATCAGCCCGCGCACCCAGATCCCGAAGCTGCTCGACGAGTACCGCGCCGGCCGGCTCAAGCTCGACGAGCTGACCACCCGCACCTACACCCTGGAGGAGATCAACCAGGGCTACCAGGACATGCGGGACGGCAAGAACCTCCGTGGCGTGGTGCGCTACACCGAGGCCGACTAC
>JAOZVV010000010.1 GCA_025869365.1 Pseudonocardia sp. | reverse complement strand
CTGGGGCTGTAGCGCAGTTGGTAGCGCGTCTCGTTCGCATCGAGAAGGTCAGGGGTTCGATTCCCCTCAGCTCCACCACCCTCCCTCTCACACCGCCATCATCCGGTTCCGGATGGTGGCGGTTCTCGTTTCCGGCCCGCCGAAGAGGAGCCCTCGTGTCGACCCGCCGCCCCCGCCCCGTCCTGGGCGTGGTCGCGCTCGTCGCCGTGGCCCTCGCGGCGTTCGCGGTCGCGGATCCGTTCCACCTCCGGCTCGCCGCCTGGTACGCGGGCGTCCTCGTGGCCGTCGCCGCCGTTCTGGTGACCGTGTGGGCGGTGCTGTGGGTGCGCGGCACCGTGGCGCGGGTCGCGGTCGGTGCGGCCGGACTGCTGGTCGTCCTCGTGTGGGGTGCCTTCAGCTGGCTGGCGATCACGATCACCCCCGGCGAGGCGGTGGTCCGGGAGGTGGCGGCCGCGCCCGGATCGAGGGTGCGGCTGGTGCTCGTCGAGAGCGCGACGTTCGCCGCGGACCCGGTCGTCTACTCCGTGCGGGCCCGCGCCGGCAGCGGCCCGTTCGAGCAGGACGCCCCGGTCTGGGTCGGTCTCTCCGAGGGCGCGGCGCCCACGGACTTCCGGTTCGGCGTCCCGACCGGCTCCGGTGCCGTCGTCGAGGTGGTGGCCGGCGCGGACTGCGGCTACCGCTCCACCGTCACCGAGGTGACCCTGACGGTGGACCGGACCCACCGGCCGCTGCGCCTGGACGGGTGCTGAACCCGGTCACTCGACCGCCTGGGCGATCGAGTTCGGGGGGACCAGGCCCGCGTCGCCGGGCTGGACCACGACCATCGTGAACCGCACGGGCCCGGAGCCGGCGCCGGAGTAGCGGTGCGGCACGTGGGCCTGGAACATCAGGGTGTCCCCGACCCCCAGCTCGTGCTCCGCCGTGCCGACCCGCAACCCCAGGCAACCCTCCAGGACGGACAGCACCTCCGCGGTACCCATCGGGTGGGCCTCGCCGTCGAAGGAGTCCCCCGGCTGCAACGTCCAGTCCCACAGCTCGACGACGTCCGGCGGGTCCGTGCCGATCCGGAACACCGCGGTGCTCCCGGCCTCGCTGCTCCACAGCGGGACCGCCTGCTCGGCGCGCCGCACGACCACCCGGGGGGACGCGTCGCCGTCGACCAGGGAGGCCACGCCGACCCGGAGCGCCTCGGCCAGGTGGACCAGCGTGCCGATGCTCGGGTTGCCCCGCGCGGTCTCGATCTGGATCACGGTGCCGCGGCTGACCCCGGAGGCGGCGGCGAGGGCGTCGATCGTCATCCGCCGTCGGGTGCGGAGGGCCCGGACGTTGCGGCCGACGGCCGCCGCGACCTCGTCGGAGGACTGCACGAGGACAGTCTGCCGTACTTGGCGGGATATTCTGTTGCACCCCCGTGTTAGGTTCATCAACGTGCGCTTCGTAGTCCAGTTTGCTGTACCGCGCGGATGAGCGCCGGATTCGCCGTCCCCTCCGCCGTCGCCTACGGGTTCGCGGACTTCGCGGGCGGCCTCGCCGCGCGTCGCGCGCCCGTCCTCGTCGTGACGGCGGTGGCCCAGGTCGCCGGGCTCGTCCTGCTGGTCCCCGCGGTACTGCTGCTGCCCGGCGCCTTCAGCTGGTCCGCCGCCGGGATCGGCGCGCTGGCGGGGCTCGCCGGCGTCGGTGGGTTGCTGCTCTACTTCCGCGGGCTCGCGGTCGGGCCGATGGGCACCGTGGCGCCACTCTCGGCGGTGGTCGCCGCCGGGCTCCCGTTGCTGGTCGGGATCCTGGGCGGGGAGCGGCCCGGCCCGGTGACGGTCGGCGCGATGCTCGTCGCGCTCGTCGCGATCGTGCTGGCCACGGCCGGGTCCCGGCGCGAGCGGGCGGCGACGACCGGGATCCTGCTGGGCGTCGCGTCCGGGGCCGGGTTCGGGCTGTTCTTCGTGCTCCTGCACCTCACGCCCGCGGACTCCGGACTCTGGCCGCTCCTCGCCGGCCGTGCCACGTCGGTGATGCTCCTGGCGTTCGGGTTGCTCGTCCGGCGGACCGGGCTGCCGCCGAGGCCGGGGCTCATGATCGTCAGCGGGGTGCTGGACACCGCCGCGAACGTGCTCTTCCTGCTGGCCACGCGGGACGGCCCGCTCGGCGTGACGGCGGTGATCGTCTCGCTCTACCCGGTCGCCGTCGTGCTGCTGGCGCGCGCGGTGCTGCGCGAACGCCTCACGGGCGTCCAGCTCACGAGCGTCGTGCTCGCCCTCGGCGCGTCCGTCCTGCTGGCGACGGGCGGGTAGCTCAGCGCCAGGAGGGCAGCCAGAGCTCGGCCTGCCAGTGCTCCGGGGTGATCGGCATGCCGACGAGGATCGGCCACAGCCAGGCGAAGTTGGCGACGGCCAGGCCCACCCAGAGCGAGACGACCAGAAGCCCGGTCTGCCGCCGCTCGCGGGCCCGGGTGGCCCGGCCGAGGATGTCCCCCATGACGAGCACCGTCGCCAGCACCAGGAACGGCGCGACGGGCGTCATGTAGAAGAAGTACATCTGCCGGTCGATGTTCACGAACCACGGCAGGAACCCCGCGCCGTAGCCGACGAGGACCGCGGCGTAGCGCCAGTCCAGCCGGGTCACGGCCTGCCACACGCCCCAGAGCAGGACCGGTATCGCGGGCCACCACAGCGCCGGCGTGCCGACGAGCATCACCGCGCTGGTGCAGTCCGTCGCCCCGCAGCCGCTGACGTCGCTGCCGGACTCGTAGTAGTAGAGCATCGGGCGCAGCCCCATCGGCCACGTCCAGGGCTTCGACTCCCACGGGTGGGGGTGGCCCACCGGGGTGTCCAGGCCTTCGTGGAACGAGAGCACCTGCCCGCTGTAGAACCACAGCGAGCGCAGCGCGTCCGGCAGGAAGGACCAGATCCCGCCGGTGCCGACGGTGTCTCCGACGGCGTGCCGGTCGATCCCGGTCTCGCTGCCGAACCAGGCCCACCAGCAGGACAGGTAGGCGATCACGGGGACGACCGCGAGCGCCCAGATCCCCGGTCCGAGGTCCCGGCGCAGGGTGCCGGCCCAGGGCCGTTCCACCCCTGCCGCACGCCGGGCCGTCAGGTCGAACAGGACGGTCAGGACGGCGAACGCGACCACCCAGTAGACGCCGGACCACTTGACCCCGCAGCCGAGCCCGAGCAGCACGCCGGTGCCGAACCGCCACCAGCGCACCCCGAGTCGCGGGCCGAACGGGGAGTCCCCGATCCGCCCTTCCGCGACGACGACGGCCATCCGCTCGCGCACGTCGTCCCGGTCCCGGATCAGGGTGGCGAAGGCCGCGAGCACGAAGAAGGCCTGGAACGCGTCGAGCATGCCCATCCGGGACTGGACGTGGCTCACGCCGTCGCAGATCAGCAGGACGCCCGCGATGCCGCCGAGCAGCGTCGAGCCGGTCATCCGCCGCGCGACCCGGACGATCATGAGGATGCACAGCGTCCCGGCCAGCGCCGCGGACACCCGCCACCCGACGCCGTCGTAGCCGAACACCAGCTCACCCAGCGCGATGAGCTGTTTGGCCAGCGGCGGGTGCACGACGAGCGCGTAGGCGGGGTTGTCCTCGATGCCGCCGTTGCGGAGCATCTGCCAGGCCTGCGGGACGTAGTGCTTCTCGTCGAAGACGGGGGTGCCGCCGTCGGTGGGGTAGCCCAGTCCGGCGAAGCGCAGGATCCCGCCGAGCAGGGCCAGGCCGACGGCGACGAGCCAGCCGCGCGCGGTGTCCGTGGGATGTGGCGGGCCGAGCCGGCGGACGGCGTCCGGCTCCACCGGCACGATCGGCGGCGGGGTCCCGACGGTCACGGCGCCGGGGGCATCCAGGTCCGTCACGGCGCCGGTGTCGGTGGCCGTGCTGCCGGTCACGCCGCTCGGTGCCATCCCCGCGATCGTAGGCTGCGGCCATGGAACGCACGAACGCTGGTCGGCTGGTCCTCGCCGCCACCCCGCTGGGCGACGCCGGGGACGCGTCGGCCAGGTTGCGCGAGTCCCTGGCCACGGCGGACGTGATCGCGGCCGAGGACACCCGGCGGCTCCGGCACCTGGCCGGTGCCCTGGACGTCACGCTGACCGGGAAGGTGATCAGCCACTACGACGCCGTCGAGGTCGCCCGGATGCCCGGCCTGCTCGACGCGGTCCGCTCCGGCAGCACGGTCCTCGTGGTGAGCGACGCCGGCATGCCCGCGGTCTCGGATCCCGGATACCGGCTGGTCGCGGCGGCCGTGGCCGAGGACCTCCCGGTGACCTGCCTCCCGGGCCCGTCCGCCGTCACCACCGCGCTGGTCCTCTCCGGCCTGCCCTGCGAGCGCTTCTGCTTCGAGGGGTTCGCGCCGCGCAAGGGCGGCGAGCGGCGGACCTGGTTCGGCACGCTCGCCTCCGAGTCCCGGGCGGTGGTGTTCTTCGAGTCCCCCCGCCGCCTCGCGGACACCCTCGCGGACGCCGTCGCGGTGCTCGGCGGGGAGCGCGCCGCCGCGGTGTGCCGGGAGCTCACGAAGACCTACGAGGAGGTCAAGCGGGGTTCGCTGGCCTCGCTCCTGGAGTGGGCCAGCTCGGTCGAGGTGCGGGGGGAGATCACCGTCGTGCTGGCGGGGGCCGCGCCGAGCGAGGCCCCGACCGTCGAGAGCCTGATCGGTGCGGTCCGGGAGCGGGTGGCGGACGGCGAACGCCTCAAGGACGCGGTGAAGGTGGTGGCGGAAGCCGCGGGTGTCCCGAAGCGGGACCTCTACAACGCCACCCTCACCGCCACCTGACGCACGAGTTCGACGAAGCGCCCACTCCCGTCCGGGCGTGTCGGTCCGGCGCGGCCGTCCCGATCCGTGCGACGTCGTCTACGTTGGAGGAGCCCGGACCACGCTCCTGTCGAGCTCGGGGCCCTACTGCCCCGCGCTCGGGCTCGGCTCGATGCTCGGGCGCCTGAACTGCAGCGCCCTGGCGACCGGTTCGACGAACTTCGCCGCGATCGGGCCCAGGATCGCCATGATCAGCACGTAGGCCGTGGCCAGGGCGGAGAGCTCCGCGGGGACGGCGGCGTAGGACACCGCGAGACCCGCGATGACGATCGAGAACTCCCCGCGGGCGACCAGCGCCGCGCCGGCACGGGCCCGGCCGAGCCTCCCGATGCCCTGCCGTCTGGCGGCCCACCAGCCCGTCCCGAGCTTGGTCAGCGCGGTGGCGACCGCCAGCACCACGGCCCAGCCGAGCACCGGGGGGATCGAGCGGGGATCGGTGTTCAGGCCGAAGACCACGAAGAAGACCGCGGCGAAGAGGTCCCGCAGGGGTTCGAGGAGGCGGGTGGCGTTGTGCGCGGTGGAACCGGAGATCGCGATGCCGAGCAGGAACGCCCCGACCGCGGCGGAGACCTGCAGCGCGGACGCCAACCCGGCGACCAGCAGCGCGGCGCCGAGCACCTTGAGCAGGAAGACCTCGCGGTCCGGGCTGTCCACGACCATCGACACGAAGCGGCCGTAGCGCAGCGCCACCACAAGCACGACCGCGATCACCGCGAGCGAGATCGCGACCGCCTCCAGCCCGCCGAAGAACGTCACCCCGACCAGCAGGGCGGTGAGGATCGGCAGGTAGACGGCCATCACGAGGTCCTCGAACACGAGGATCGAGAGCACCACGGGCGTCTCGCGGTTACCGAGCCGGCCCAGGTCCGAGAGCACCTTCGCGACGATCCCCGACGACGAGATGTACGTGACGCCGCCCATGACCATCGCCCCGACGGGACCCCAGCCGAGGATCAGCGCGACCGCGACCCCTGGGGCGGCGTTCAGCACGATGTCCAGCACGCCGCCCATCCACGAGCGCTTCAGCCCGGTGATGAGCTCGGCGGCGGAGTACTCCAGCCCGAGCAGCAGGAGCAGCAGCACGACGCCGACCTCGCTGGCCAACGAGGTGAACTCGCCGATGTCGCCCAGCGGGAAGAACCCGCCGGAGCCGAAGCACAGCCCGCCGAGGAGGTAGAGCGGGATCGGCGAGAGCCCGATCCGCCCCGCGAGCCTGCCCAGCAGGCCCAACCCGAAGAAGACGGCGCCGAGCTCGATCAGTTCGAGCGCGGTGTGGTCCACCGCTCAGCCGTGCGTGAGGATCTTGACGGCGTTGTCGAGCCCCTCGGACGTGCCGACGGTGACCAGCAGGTCCCCGGCGGTCAGGGTGAAGTCCGGCGTGGGGGAGGGGTGCGCCTGGCCCGCGCGCATCACCGCGACGACCGAGACGGACGTCCGGGTCCGCAGCGCGGTGTCCCCCAGGGTGCGCCCGTCGAAGGGGCTGTCCGTCCGCACGGGGATCTGTCGGGTGTGGATCCCGGGCAGGTCCTTGTGCTCCTCGTTGAGCTGGGCGACGAGCTGCGGCGCGCCGAGCAGGTTGGCCAGTGTGGACGCCTCGTCCGAGGTCAGCGGCAGCTCGGCCAGGCAGGCGTCCGGGTCGTCCGACTTCGACAGGATCAGGTCCGTCGTGCCGTCCCGGTGCGTGACCACGCCGATGCGCCGGCCGTTGCGCAGGGCGAAGTCCTTGCGTACGCCGATTCCCGGCAGGGGGGTGACCTCTACGTTCACGACACAACGGTAACCCCGGGACAACTCCGGCGGGTGGCGGCCGTCGGGTGCGGGATTTTCGCGCGGAACCGGCGGATACTCGGCTCCATGGCGCCTTCCGATCTCCCGCCCCACGTGCTGGTGCTCTTCGGGGCCACCGGGGACCTCGCGAAACGCAAGCTGTTCCCGGGCCTGTTCTGGCTGTGGCGGAACGGCCTGCTGCCGAAGGAGTTCCGGATCATCGGTTCCGGGCGGCACTCCCCGGGGACGGACGAGGAGTTCCGAGAACACGTGCGCGCCGCCGTGGCGCCGGAGGACGGGGACTGGGACGGCTTCGCGTCGAGGATCGGTTTCCAGACGTCCTCGGCGGAGGACGGCAGGGACCTCGCGGCCGCTGTCGTCGCGGCGGAGAAGGAGATGGGGCCGGACGTGCGCCGGCTGGTCTATCTCTCGGTCCCGCCGTCGGCCGCGATCGGCATGGTCCGCATGCTCGAGGCCAACGACCTGCACGAGCGCACCCACCTGGTGATGGAGAAGCCGTTCGGGACGAACCTCGCGTCGGCCAGGGAGCTCGACGAGACCCTGCTCGACGTGTTCGAGCCGGCCCAGCTCTTCCGGATCGACCACTTCCTCGGCAAGGAGGCGGTGCAGAACATCCTGGCGCTGCGCTTCGCCAACGGGCTGTTCGAGCCGGTCTGGAACGCGGCGCACGTCTGTTACGTGCAGATCGACGTCCCGGAGGCCATCGGGATCGAGGGTCGCGCGTCCTTCATGGAGTCGACGGGCACCTTCCGGGACATGATCTCCACCCATCTCTTCCAGCTGCTCGGGTTCGTCGCGCTGGAGCCGCCGACCGCGATCGACCCGCGGGGGCTGCACGAGGAGAAGGCGAAGGTCTTCCGCGCGATCCGCAGGCTGGACCCGTCCCGTGTCGTCTTCGGACAGTACGAGGGCTACCGGGACGAGAAGGGCGTCGCGGACGACTCGACGGTCGAGACGTTCGTGGCGCTCGAGGCCTATGTCGACAACTGGCGCTGGAAGGGCGTGCCGTTCTACCTGCGCACCGGCAAGGCCCTCGGCGCGGGCCGGCGGACGATCACCATCGGCTTCCGCGAACCGCCGCTGGAGATGTTCGCCAGCGACGCGGACGGCACCCCGAACGAGCTGGTCCTGGAGCTGACGGACGACGCGGAGATCTTCGTCGACGTGCGCGCGAAGCGACCCGGCCCGGAACTGGAGATCGCGCACGCCCGGATGAGCCTCAAGCTGGTCGAGGCCTTCCCCGGCTCGACGGCCGTCGAGGCCTACGAGCGCCTGCTGCTCGACGCGATGCGCGGGGACCAGACGCTGTTCACCTCCACCGAGGAGGTCGAGCGGCTCTGGGAGCTGTGCGACCCGGTGCTGGCGGACCCGCCGGCCGTCCAGCCGTACGCACAGGGTTCCTGGGGGCCCGAGGCGGCGCTGGAGCTGCCCGGACCGCGCGGGTGGCGGATCCCCGAGACCCCGTGAGCGGGTGAGGGACCGCGCGGACCGTTCGCGGGCGGTCCCGAACGTCCCCCGGACCCGCAGGGGTCAGCGGGTCATCAGGGCGGACTCGAAGAGCCGGGTGCCGTGCTCGACGAGCTGCTCCCGCGTGACGGGGGAGGTCTCGTCCAGCCAGGCGAGGGTGAGCTCGGCCAGGCCGCCGAGGCAGAACTGGGCGGCGACCTGCACCTTCTCCGCCGACGGCGGGTTGGCGATCTTGCTGGTCTCGCCGGCGATCAGGGCGCTGAACCCGACGTTGGCCCGGCGGCGCCGCGCCCGCAGCGGGGGGCAGCCGATCGCCTCGACCAGCACGACGCACTGCCGCGGGTCCCGTTCGAGGCAGGACGCGAACGCGTCGAGGCAGGCGTGGATCTGCTCGCCGCGGCCGGGACCGGCGGCGTCCATCGCGACGAGCACCATCGCGGCCCGTTCCTCGGTGCCCTCGTCGAAGATCTCGACGAGCAGGTCCTCCGCGGAGGCGAACTCGGCCCGGAACACGGCCTCGCCGAGGCCGGTCGCGGCACACACCGCGGCCGGGGTCACGGCGGCCCAGCCGGCGTCGGACCACAGCTGGAGGGCGGCATCGAGGAGCGCGGCGCGCGCCCGGACCGGTCGGGTGTCCTGCGTCACCGGATCATTGTGGCGCACCCGCCGCCCGGTCCGGATCATCTGCCCGCCGGAGAAGCCGACGGCGGGGGCGAATACGCTGGTCGCATGAGTTCGCGCGTGCTGACCGCCGTGGCGTGGCCCTACGCCAACGGCCCGCGGCACATCGGCCATGTCTCCGGTTTCGGTGTGCCCTCCGACGTCTTCTCCCGGTTCCGCCGAATGAGCGGGGACCGGGTGCTGATGGTCAGCGGCACCGATGAGCACGGGACGCCGATCCAGGTCCAGGCGGAGGCCGAGGGGCTGACCGCGCGCCAGCTCGCGGACAAGTACAACGGCGTGATCACCAAGGACCTGCAGGGGCTCGGGCTCGGCTACGACCTGTTCACCCGCACCACCACGTCGAACCACTACTCGGTGGTGCAGGACCTGTTCCTCGCGCTGTACAAGAACGGCTACGTCGTCCCGCGCACCACGATGGGCGCGATCAGCCCGTCGACCGGGCGGACGCTGCCGGACCGCTACGTCGAGGGCACCTGCCCGATCTGCGGCTACGACGGCGCCCGCGGGGACCAGTGCGACAACTGCGGCAACCAGCTGGACCCGGCGGACCTGATCAACCCGCGGTCGAAGATCAACGGCGAGGTCCCGAAGTTCATCGAGACCGAGCACTTCTTCCTGGACCTGCCTGCGTTCGCCGAGTCCCTCGGCGGCTGGCTGTCCACGCGCACGGACTGGCGGCCGAACGTGCTGCGGTTCGCCACGAACCTGGTGAACGACCTCAAGCCCCGCGCGATCACCCGGGACCTGGACTGGGGTGTCCCGGTGCCGCTGGACGGCTGGCGGGACCAGGGCATGAAGCGGCTCTACGTCTGGTTCGACGCGGTGATCGGCTATCTCTCGGCGTCGGTCGAGTGGGCCCGCCGCGGCCCGGACCCGGACGCGTGGAAGCAGTGGTGGACGGACCCCGCGGCCAAGGCCTACTACTTCATGGGCAAGGACAACATCGTCTTCCACTCGGTCATCTGGCCGGCGCTGCTGCTCGGGCAGAACGGCGCGGGGGACCACGGCGGCGAGCCCGGCGCGTTCGGCACGCTGAACCTGCCGGACGAGATCGTGTCGTCGGAGTTCCTGACGATGAGCGGCTCGAAGTTCTCCACCTCCCGCGGCACGGTGATCTACGTCGGGGACTTCCTGAAGGAGTTCGGCCCGGACACGTTGCGGTACTTCATCGCCGCCGCCGGACCGGAGAACCAGGACTCGGACTTCACCTGGGACGAGTTCGTGCGCCGGATCAACTTCGAGCTGGCCAACGAGTGGGGCAACCTCGTGAACCGCTCGCTGTCCATGGCGCACAAGAACGTCGGCGCGATCCCGAAGCCCACCGCGCCCACGGACGCGGACCACGAACTGCTCGCGGTGTCGAAGGCCGGGTTCGCGACGGTCGGGGACCTGTTGGGGCGCAGCAAGTTCAAGCTCGCCCTGGGCGAGGCCATGCGGGTCGTCTCGGCGGCGAACAAGTACATGTCGGACCAGGAGCCCTGGAAGCGCAAGGACGACCCGGACCGCCGGGACACGATCCTGCACACCGCGCTGCAGGTCGTCCAGGACGCCAACACGCTGCTGACCCCGTTCCTCCCGCACGCCTCGCAGAAGGTGCACGAGGCGCTCGGTGGCTCCGGCGTGTGGGCGGCACAGCCGGAGATCCGCGAGGTCGACGACCTCGGGGACGGCCCGTCGTACCCGGTCCTGATGGGGGACTACGACGCCGAGGCCGCGCGCTGGGAGTCCACCCCGATCGAGGTCGGGCGCCCGATCGACAAGCCCGCGCCGATCTTCCCGAAGCTGCCCCCGGAGCTCGGCGAGACCGGCCCGGACTGGGCGCCCATCCAGCAGCCGTGAGGGAGCGGCCGGAGCCGCCGGAGCCCCTCGGGGCCACCACGGTCGACGCCCACACCCACCTCGACGCCTGCGGCTGCGAGAACGCCGCGGACGTCGCGGCGGCGATGGACCGGGCGTCCGCGGTCGGGGTCGGCCGGGCCGTCACGGTGGCGGACGACCTGCCGTCCGCCCGCTGGGCGGTGCAGGCCGCGCACTGGGACCCCCGGGTGGTGGCGGCCGTCGCGTTGCACCCCACCCGCACGGCCGCGGTGGCGGACGACGAGTTCGCCGAGATCGAGCGGCTCGCCGCGGACCCGCGCGTGGTCGCCGTGGGGGAGACGGGGCTGGACTACTACTGGGACTACTCCCCGCCCGACGCGCAACAGGCCTCGTTCCGGTGGCACATCGACCTGGCCAAGCGCCTCGGCAAGCCGCTCATGATCCACGACCGGGACGCTCACGACGACGTCCTGCGGATCCTCCGCGAGGAGGGCGCCCCGGACTCGGTGGTCTTCCACTGCTTCTCCGGGGACGCGGAGATGGCCCGCGTCTGCAGTGACGCCGGTTACCTTCTGTCGTTCGCCGGCCCGGTCACGTTCCGTAATGCCAAGGCGTTGCAGGCTGCTGCATCCGTGCCGCCGGACGATCAGCTCCTGGTCGAGACGGACGCCCCGTTCCTCACCCCGCATCCCCACCGGGGACGGGCCAACGAGCCGTACTGCCTACCGTGGACGGTGCGTGGCCTGGCGGAACTCCGCGGTGTGACGGCGGACGACCTCGCCGCGATCACCGAACGGAACGCCGAACGGGTCTTCCGGCTCGGTGAACTGCCGTCTGTCGCTCCGGATACGACGCCCACCGCCGTTTCCCCTCGTTCGGCGTAGCGGACGGGCCACTCGGCGCTGGCGGCGTGTCGCGGCGTACGTCGGGTGGTCACCGCCCGTTACGATTCCGTAATCGCTGAAAGCCGGGGTGGAGAACGCTCCCCAGCCAGGCGGACACGGTGTGGCCCGGGGCGCTCCCCTCCGATCCACCTGCCTCAGGGCCCACCGTGCTCGCTTCCTTCTCCTGCCCGGTCCGACGAGCGTCTGGAAGCCAGTGGTCGACGTATCTGCGCGCGCGCGACGCCACGCCGCCCGCGCCCGTCTCGGACGTGACGCCGGGCTGCCGGTCGCCCCGATGGACGAGGGCCACCTCGACCAGGACGGCGCGGTCGATCTCTTCGGCACCGGCACCCCCTATCTCGAGCGCACCTACGTCGACGTCCCGGACTCCGCGATCTCCGGCCCGATCCCGGTCCTCGGCTCGCGGCACACCGCGCCCGACGACCGCCTCGAGGAGCTCGTCGAAGACCCGTTCACGACCCCGTTCGACGTGGTGCGGACCGGCGTGGACACCGCGACCGGCCGGTTCCCGCGGATCGACGCGGATCTCTTCGACGCGGATCTCTTCGGCGCCGGTCCGGCCCGGGAGTACACCCCGGCCGCGGACGACCCCGGCTACGACTTCGGTCGGCTCGATGCGGCCGCGCAGGGCCAGGACCTCGCCGACGACGCCCCCACCGGCGCGTTCCCGGCCCTCACACCGGCCCCGCACCCCGAGGTCGACGAGGACGCCGCCACCGGCGCGTTGACCGTCGTCCCCGCGCTCGCACCGGATCCGGAGACGGACGCGATCCCCGCGGTCGCTCCGACGGCCCGGGTGGCGGCCCCGGAGGTGACGCCGGCCGAGCCGGTTCCGTCGCCGCGCCGCTCGGATCCCGCTGACCGGACCGGCACCCGCCGCCGCACCGCGCGCGGCGGCACCGGGGCCAAGGCCGTCGTCCTCGCGGTCCTGCTCACGCTCACCGCCGGCAGCACCGCGGCGCTCGCGATGGACAAGACGATCACCGTGACCCTGGACGGCCAGGACCGCACCCTGCACACCTTCGCCGGGGACGTCGCCGGCGTGCTCGCCGCCGCGGGCGTCAGCACCTCCCCGCAGGACCGCGTCGAGCCCGCGCTGACCACGGACCTCGCGGACGGGGACCAGGTGATCGTGAACCGGGCCCGGCCGCTCACCCTGGTCGAGGGGACGCAGAGCCGGCAGGTGTGGACCACCGCGTCGTCGGTCGACGAGGCGCTCAAGGGCATGGGGATCGAGGTCCAGCCGATCCAGATGTCGATGTCGCCGGACGCCCCCATCCCGATGGGCGGGCTTAACGTCCAGCTCAAGGTCCCGCGCAGCGTCACCTTCACCGACGGCACCGGCGCCCAGGAGTCCCTCACCACGGACTCCGGGACGGTCGCGGGCCTGCTGGCGGAGAAGGGCGTCCAGCTCGGGCCGGACGACATCGCCGTCCCCAGCGGGGACACCCAGCTGACGGACGGCATGAACGTCCACGTCGTGCGCAACGGTGTCGGCGAGGTGGTCGAGGTCAAGCAGATCGAACCGCCGACCGAGGAGATCGAGGACCCCGAGCTGCCCCGCGGCAAGCGGCTGGTGGTGGACCCCGGAAAGCCCGGCGAGCAGACCGCGGTCATGCGCGTCTACGTGCAGAACGGCCAGGAGGTCCGGCGCGAGCAGATCCGCGGCGGCGCCAGCACGGCGCCGACGCTCCGGATCGTCAAGGTCGGCACCAACGACGAGGAGCCCGAGGCCCCGGCGGGTCCCGCCGCGCCGGCCGTCTCCGCCGGGGGCGCCTGGGACTCCCTGGCCAAGTGCGAGGCCGGCGGCAACTGGTCGATCAACACGGGCAACGGCTACTACGGGGGCCTGCAGTTCGACGCCTCGACGTGGCGGGCCTACGGCGGCACGCAGTACGCGCCGCTGCCGCACCAGGCCAGCCGCGAGGAGCAGATCGCCATCGGCAGCAAGGTGCGGGACGACCGCGGCGGCTACGGCGCCTGGCCCGCCTGCGCCCGCAAGCTCGGCCTGCCCCGCTAGCACCTGGCAGGAAAGCCACGGGGCCCTGGCGGGTGGGAGACGGCCGCCCGGGATGATGGGGGTCGTGAGCACCCCCGAGCCCGTCCTCGACGACCGGTCGCGCCTGCTGGGCCCGGCCGAGGTACGGGCGCTGGCCGAGGGCCTGGGCATCCGGCCGACCAAGCGGCTGGGCCAGAACTTCGTGCACGACCCCAACACCGTGCGGCGCATCGTCCGCGCCGCCGAGCTCACCGCGGACGACGTCGTGGTGGAGGTCGGCCCCGGACTCGGCTCGCTGACCCTGGCACTGCTGCCGGCCGTCGCCGCGGTCCATGCCGTCGAGATCGATCCGGTCCTGGCCGGGGCGCTCCCCGGCACCGTCGCGGACCGGGCCCCGACCCTGGCGGACCGGCTGACGGTGACGACGGCGGACGCCATGCGGGTCCGCGCGGACCAGCTCACCGGGCCGACGCCGACCGCGATCGTCGCGAACCTGCCGTACAACGTCGGCGTGCCCGTCCTGCTGCACCTGCTCGCCGAGCTGCCGCAGATCCGGTGCGGGCTGGTGATGGTGCAGTCCGAGGTCGCCGAACGGCTCGCCGCCGCGCCGGGCAGCAAGACCTACGGGGTGCCGAGCGCGAAGCTCGCCTGGTTCGCCGCGGCCCGCCGCGCCGGGCCGGTGCCGCGCGCGGTGTTCTGGCCGGTCCCGAACGTGGACTCCGGGCTGCTGGCCTTCACCAGCCGGCCCGCGCCCACCGGTGTCGCGCGCAAGGACGTCTTCACCCTGATCGACGCCGCGTTCGCCCAGCGCCGCAAGGCTCTGCGCTCCTGCCTCGCGGGCTGGGCGGGCTCCCCGGCCGCCGCCGAGACGGCCCTGCGCACCGCCGGCATCGACCCGCTGGCACGAGCGGAGACCCTCGGCATCGAGGAGTTCGCGGCCCTGGCCGCCGCGCGCTGACACCGCCACCAGCGTCATGGAGCCATAACGCGCTCCTGAGGCGGGCAGAGTCGCGTCATGGAGCCATGACGCGCTCCTGAGGCGGGCAGAGTCGCGTTGTGGAGCCATGACGCGCTTCTGGGGCGGGTGGGGTGGCGTTGTGGAGCCATGACGCGGCTCTGGCGGCACGAACCTGCGCGCGAACTGTCGGTGGACGACCGTATCGTCGATCCGACGTCGTCGATCGCCGACGCCCGTGGACCGATCGATCTCCCCTTGGAGCCGTCATGAGCACGCGCGAAGCCACCGTCGAGAAGAACCCGTGGCCGGCGCTCTGGGCGCTCGTCCTGGGCTTCTTCATGATCCTCGTGGACTCGACGATCGTGTCGGTCGCGACCCCGTCGATCATGGCCGGGCTCGGGGCGAGCGTCGACGGCGTCGTGTGGGTGACGAGCGCCTACCTGCTCGCCTACGCCGTGCCGCTGCTGATCACGGGCCGCCTCGGGGACCGGTTCGGGCCGAAGTACGTCTACCTCGCGGGCTTGACGATCTTCACCCTGGCGTCGCTGTGGTGCGGGCTGACCGGGGACATCGGCGGACTGGTCGCCGCCCGGGTCGTGCAGGGCCTCGGCGCCTCGCTGATGACCCCGCAGACCATGGCCGTGATCACCAGGACCTTCCCCGCCACCCAGCGCGGCCGGGCGATGAGCCTCTGGGGCGCGGTCGCGGGCGTCGCGACGCTCGTCGGCCCGATCCTCGGCGGTGTCCTGGTCGACGGCCTGGGCTGGGAGTGGATCTTCTTCATCAACGTGCCGATCGGCGTCGTCGCGTTCGTGCTCGCGGTACGGCTGGTCCCGGTGCTGTCCACCCAGGTCCGCCGGTTCGACCTGCTCGGCGTCGCGCTGAGCGCCGTCGGCATGTTCCTGCTGGTCTTCGGGATCCAGGAAGGGCAGAGCTACGACTGGGCCGCCGGGGTCTGGGCGATGATCGCGTCCGGGGTCGTGGTGCTCGCGGCGTTCGTGTTCTGGCAGTCCCGCAACCGGGCCGAGCCGCTGATGTCGCTGAGCCTGTTCCGGGACCGCAACTTCAGCCTGGCCAACGTCGCGATCGCCACGATCGGCTTCGGCGTCACCGCGATGGTCTTCCCGATCCTGTTCTTCGCCCAGGGCGTCCTCGGGCTCAGCCCGACGCGCTCCGCGCTGCTCCTCGTCCCGATGGCCGTGGTCTCCGGCGTGCTCGCACCGTTCGTCGGCAAGCTGACGGACCGCGCGCACCCGCGCTGGATCGCGGGCTTCGGCATGATCTGCTTCCCGGTGTCGCTGGTGTGGTTCGCGCTGGTCATGGGCCCGGCGACGCCGATCTGGCAGCTGCTGTTACCAATCGCCCTGTTGGGTGTCGCGAACGGGTTCATCTGGGCGCCGATCGGCACCACCGCCACCCGGAACCTGCCGATGTCCCAGGCCGGAGCCGGGGCGGGCGTCTACAACACCGCCCGGCAGATCGGTGCGGTGCTGGGCAGCGCGGGGATCGCGGTGCTGATGGAGTCCCGGCTCGGTGCGCTGCTGCCCGGCTCGGGCGGGGCCGGTGGCGAGGGCGGGATCAGCGCGCTGCCGGAGCCGCTGCACGACGCGTTCACGACGGCGATGGCGCAGTCCCTGCTGCTGCCCGCGGCGGTGCTGCTGATCGGCCTGGTCGCGGTCGCGGCGTTCGCCACCCCGGTGCACCTGCGCCGGGAGAAGGCGTCGCCGCAGACCCAGCCGGTCGGGTGAGGGCTGCCACCGTCGGCGCGCCAGGGCACGCACGTAGGGTTGACGGGTGTTCTCCACAGCCCGACAGGTCACCGCACGTGTGCCTGCGAAGATCAACCTCCACCTCGCGGTGGGCGGGCTGCGCGCGGACGGCTTCCACGACCTGGTGACGGTGTTCCACGCCGTCAGTCTGTTCGACGAGATCACGGTCGCCCTGTCCGACGAGCCCGGCCTCGAAGTGCACGGCGAGGGCGTCTCCGAGGTCCCCGTGGACGACACCAACCTCGCCTGGCAGGCGGTGGACATGCTCGCCCGGCACGCGGACCGGGACCCGGACGTGCGGGTGGTGCTGCGCAAGGGGATCCCCGTCGCGGGCGGCATGGCCGGGGGCAGCGCGGACGCGGCGGGCACGCTCGTCGCCCTGTCCGCGCTCTGGAAGCTGGACCTCGGCCGCGAGGAGCTCGCCGGGTTCGCCGCGCGGATCGGCAGCGACGTCACCTTCGCGCTGCACGGCGGCACCGCCGTCGGGACGGGGCGGGGCGAGCGGATCGTCCCGGTGCTGTCCCGCCATCCGCTGCACTGGGTGATCGCGCTGCACCGCGGGGGCCTCTCCACGCCCACGGTCTTCCGCGAGCTGGACCGGCTGCGCGGCAGCGGCGAACCGGCCGAACGCCCCGTCGAACCCGTCCTGGGCGCGCTCGCCGGCGGCGATCCCCGCCAGCTCGCGCTCGCCCTGGGCAACGACCTGCAGGCGGCCGCGGTCAGCATCGCGCCGGACCTGCGCCGCACCCTGCGCGCCGGCGTCAACGCCGGGGCGCTCGCTGGGCTCGTCTCCGGCTCCGGCCCCACCTGCGCGTTCCTCTGCGCGGACGCGGACTCCGCCGTCGACGTCGCCGCGGAGCTCGCCGGCGTCGGCGTCTGCCGGACCGTCCGGGTCGCGCACGGGCCCGTCCCCGGGGCCCGCGTGATCGAACCGGGCGACGACTCCCCACGATCGAGAGCGAAGGCCTGATGGCACGCGCCGGACAGAACCTGATCAACCTCGAGTCCGTCACCGCGCACGTCCCCGGGGACGCCTCGCGCGTCCTGCTGGACTCGGTGTCCCTCGGCGTCGAGCGCGGCGAGCGCATCGGCGTCGTCGGGCTCAACGGTGGCGGCAAGACCACCCTGCTGGAGGTGCTCGCCGGGCGGCGCCCGCCGCAGTCCGGGCGGGTCAGCCGCGTCGGCGGGCTGAACCTCGCCTACCTGACCCAGGGGGACGACTTCCCGCCCGGCACCCCGATCCGGGACGTCGTGCTGCGGGACTACGGCGCCGACCACGAGTGGGCGTCGGACGCGAAGGTGCGCGACGTCCTCGAGGGGCTCGGCATCTCCGATCTCGAGCGCACCGTGGACGGGCTGTCCGGCGGCGAGAAGCGCCGGGTCGCGCTGGCGGCGACGCTCGTCGGCGAGCCGGATCTGGTCGTCCTGGACGAGCCGACGAACCACCTGGACCTGGAAGGTGTCACCTGGCTCGCCGGGCACCTGCAGGAGCGGCGCTGCGGCGTCGTGGTCGTCACGCACGACCGCTGGTTCCTGGACACGGTGTGCACGCGGACCTGGGAGGTCGCGAACGGCACCGTCGAGAGCTACCTCGGCGGTTACCAGGACTGGATCTACGCCCGTGCGGAGCGCACCAAGCAGGCGGACGCGGCCGAGGCCCGTCGGCGGAACCTGGCACGCAAGGAACTGGCGTGGCTGCGCCGGGGGCCGCCCGCCCGCACGTCCAAGCCGCGGTTCCGGATCGAGGCCGCCGAGGCCCTGATCGCGGACGTGCCGCCGCCGCGGAACACCGTCGAGCTGCTCGGTTTCGCCACGAACCGCCTCGGCCGCACCGTCCTCGAGCTGGACGACGCGACGGTACGGATCGCCGGTCGCACCCTGCTGGACCACGTGACCTGGAAGCTCGGGCCGGGGGACCGCATCGGGATCGTCGGGATCAACGGCTCCGGCAAGACGACCCTGTTGCGCTCGCTCACCGGCGAGCGCCCGCTGGACGGCGGCAAACGCGTCCAGGGCACCACGGTGCAGCTCGCCGAGCTCACGCAGGACCTCATCGACCTGCCCAAGGAGATGCGCGTGCTGGAGGCGACCGAGGAGGTCGCCAAGTACGTGCGGTTCGGCAAGCAGGAGATGACGGCGTCGCAGGTGCTGGAACGCCTCGGCTTCCCGGCGGCCCGGCAGTGGACGCCGGTCGGCCGGCTCTCCGGCGGCGAGCGCCGGCGCCTGCAGCTCACCCGGCTGCTGATGGCCGAGCCGAACGTCCTGCTGCTCGACGAGCCGACGAACGACCTGGACGTCGACACGCTCTCCAACCTCGAGGACCTGCTCGACGGCTGGCCGGGCACGCTGATCGTGGTCAGCCACGACCGGTACCTGACCGAGCGGGTGTGCGACACGGTCGTCGCGCTGTTCGGCGACGGGAAGATCACGCACCTGCCGGGCGGGATCGAGGAGTACCTGCGACGCCGGGCGGCGTCCGGGACCTCGGTCTCGATGCCGCGCGCCGCGGACGCCCCCACGCCGCAGCCCGTCGCGACCACGGTGAACGCCGCCGAGCAGCGGGCGGCGCGCAAGGAGGCCTCCCGCCTGGAACGCCGCATGACGCAGCTGACCAAGCAGGAGGCGCAACTGCACGAGAAGCTCGCCGCGGCCGCGACGGATCCGGCGAAGCTGCTCGAGCTGGACGCCGAGCTGAAGGCCGTCCTCGCCGAGCAGGAGACCGTCGAGGTCGAGTGGCTCGAGGCGGCCGAGCGCGCGGAAGGCTAGGGGCGGCGTCGCCGTCCGTGCGCGGAGATCGTCGCCGGGACGACGA
>JAOZVV010000009.1 GCA_025869365.1 Pseudonocardia sp. | reverse complement strand
ACGCGCGGATCAGCCAGCAGGGCGAGGAGTGGTACGTCGAGGACCTCGGGTCGACCAACGGTACGTATCTGGATCGGGCTAAGGTCACCGCCCCGACCCGGGTACCGCTCGGGACCCCTGTCCGTATCGGCAAGACGGTGATCGAGCTGCGCTCATGACCCTGGTGCTCCGCTACTCCGCCCGCAGCGACCGTGGCCTGGTCCGACAGAACAACCAGGACGCGGTGTACGCGGGTCCGCGCCTGCTCGCGCTCGCGGACGGCATGGGCGGGCACGCGGCCGGCGAGGTCGCGTCGTCCCTGGTCATCTCCGCGCTGGCCCCCCTGGACGAGGACGACCCGGGCGACGACCTGCTCGCCGAGCTCCGGGACGCCACCTTCGAGGGCAACGCCGCGATCACCCGGCACGTCGCCGAGGCCCCGGACCTCGAGGGCATGGGCACCACCCTCACCGCCATCCTCTTCGCCGGATCCCGGCTCGGCATGGTGCACGTCGGGGACTCCCGCTGCTACCAGCTCCGCGGGGGCGAGTTCACCCAGATCACCAAGGACGACACGTTCGTCCAGTCGCTGATCGACGAGGGCCGGATCACCGAGGAGGAGGCGCACACGCACCCGCAGCGGTCGCTGCTGCTGCGCGCCATCACCGGCCAGGAGGTCGAGCCCTCGCTGACGATCCGCGAGGCCCGCGCCGGGGACCGCTACCTGCTCTGCTCGGACGGGCTGTCCGGCCCGGTCAGCGACGAGACCCTCGCGGACACGCTGCGGGAGTACCGCGATCCCCGCGAGTGCGCGGACCGGCTCATCGAGCTGGCCCTGCGCGGCGGCGGCCCGGACAACATCACCTGCATCGTCGCGGACGTCGTGGACTTCGACTACGGAGACGTCGCCCCGATCGTCGGCGGTTCGGTCGGCAACGGCCTGGACGACGAGCGGCCGGGCGCGGACACCGCCGCCTCCCGCGCGTCCGCCACCACCCTGCCCCGCGTCGCCCCCCGCCGCATCGAGCCCGCCCGGGTGGCCGAGCCCGCGCGCCGGCACGGCCGCTGGAAGATCGTCGCCGCGCTGGTCGCGGTGCTGCTGGTGCTGGGGGTGGGCGGGTTCCTCGCCCGCAGCTGGGTGATGCAGCAGTACTACGTCGGGGTCTCGGCGGACCGGGTCGTGATCTTCCAGGGCGTGCGCGGCAGCGTGCTCGGCCTGCCGCTGCAGTCGCTGTCCGAGACCACGGACGTCACGCTGCCGGACCTTCCCGAGGACCTCCGGACCGCGGTGCGGGACGGCATCGTCGCCACGGACGGCCTGGCCAGCGCCCGGAGCACCGTGCAGCGCCTGCGGGACCGCATGCTGCCGACGTGCCCGGACACCCCCACGGAGACCGCCGCAGCCCCCGCACCCGTGGACCCCGCCGCCCCGCCTGTCGAGACCACGCCGTTGCAGACCGTGGCCCCCGAGCCGGGGACGACCTGCCGGCCGGCGACCTGATGTCCGCCGATCTCAGCACGGGCCGGCCCGCGTCCACGCCGTCGGCTCCCGCGCTCCCGACCGGTCGTGGCATCGAACTGGTCCTGCTCGCGTTCGCCGCCGTGATGACCACGGCCGCCCTGGTCCTCGTCGAGGCCAACCAGGAACAGCAGCTCACCAGCTCGCTGGTCTACGTCGGGCTCGCGTACCTGGCCCTGTTCGGCATCGCGCACCTCGCCGTCCGGAAGTGGGCGCCGTACGCGGACCCGCTGATCCTGCCGTCGGTCGCCCTGCTCAACGGCCTGGGCCTGGTGATGATCCACCGGTTGGACCTGGCCGACGCGGACCGGGCCGCCCTCCTCGGGTCCGAGGCGCCGGCCGCGCTCATCACCCGCCAGGTCGCCTGGACGACGGTCGGGCTCGCCCTGTTCATCGCCGTGCTGTGGTTCGTCAAGGACCACCGGACGCTGTCGCGCTACACCTACACCGCCGGGTTCGCCGGACTGATCCTGCTGGCCCTGCCGGGCCTGCTGCCGTCGTCGATCTCCGAGGTCAACGGCGCGAAGATCTGGCTGCGGCTGGGGATCTTCTCGATCCAGCCCGGGGAGTTCGCGAAGCTGCTGCTGATCGTGTTCTTCGCCGGGTTCCTCGTGCAGAAGCGGGACCTGTTCTCCACGGCGGGCCGGCGCTTCCTCGGCATGGAACTGCCGCGCGCCCGGGACCTGGCGCCGCTGCTCGTCGCCTGGGGGCTCTCGGTCGGCGTGC
Source organism: Pseudonocardia sp. (assembly GCA_025869365.1). Classification (GTDB taxonomy): domain Bacteria; phylum Actinomycetota; class Actinomycetes; order Mycobacteriales; family Pseudonocardiaceae; genus Pseudonocardia. The sequence goes on along the minus strand of JAOZVV010000009.1, from coordinate 17,156 downwards.
TCGTCGTCGAACGGGACCTCGGCACGTCGCTGCTGTTCTTCGGGATCCTGCTGGTGCTGCTGTACGCGGCCACCGAGCGGGTGTCCTGGATGATCATCGGCCTGCTCTTCTTCGCCGGTGGCGCGACCATCGCCTACCAGCTCTTCGGGCACGTCCGGGTCCGCGTGCAGGTCTGGCTGGACCCGTTCGCGGACTTCGACAACCGCGGCTACCAGATCGGGCAGGCCCTCTTCGGGCTCGGGACCGGCGGCGTCGGCGGCACCGGACTCGGCGCCGGGCGGCCGGACCTGGTCCCGTTCGCGGAGAGCGACTTCATGCTCTCCACCCTCGGCGAGGAGCTGGGCCTGATCGGCCTGGCCGCGATCCTCGTCGTCTACCTGGTCATGATCACCCGCGGGCTGCGCTCCGCGCTGGCCGTACGGGACAGCTTCGGCAAGCTGCTCGCCACCGGGATGAGCTTCGTCATCGCGCTGCAGACCTTCGTCGTCATCGGCGGGGCGTCCAAGCTCATCCCGCTCACCGGCCTGACGCTGCCGTTCCTGTCCTACGGAGGTTCCTCGCTGGTCGCGAACTACGCCCTGGTGGCGCTGCTGCTGCGGATCTCCAACGCCGCGCGCGCCCCGCTGACCCGGCGGCCCGCGGCCCCGCAGGCGCCGATCGCCGAGGCCAGCACGGAGTTCGTCCAGCGGCCGGACCCCGGGAAGGCCCCGCGGTGAACACCCCGATCCGCCGCATCGCCATCGCCGTGATGGCGCTGATCCTGCTGCTGCTGGCCAACCTGACCTACGTGCAGGTCGTCAAGGCCGGGGACTACCGCAACGACCCCCGCAACCAGCGCGTGCTGCTCGCCGAGTACGCCCGCAAGCGCGGCCAGATCAGCGCGGACGGGCAGGTGCTCGCCCAGAGCGTCGAGACGGACGACCGGCTCAAGTACCAGCGCCAGTACACCGACGGCCCGGCCTACGCGCCGCTGACCGGCTACTACTCGGTCGTCTACAGCTCCAGCGGGATCGAGCGCTACTCGGACTCGGTGCTCAACGGCAGCGACGACCGGCTCTTCGCCCGCAGGCTTTCGGACCTGATCACCGGCCGGGACCCGAGCGGCGGCAACGTCGTGCTCACGATCAAACCGTCCGTGCAGGAGCGGGCCTTCACCGAGATGCAGAAGAACGGGTACGCGGGCTCGGTCGTGGCCCTGAGCCCGCAGACCGGCGAGATCCTCGCGATGGTCTCCACGCCGTCGTTCGACCCGAACCCGCTGGCCAGCCACAGCTCGGCGACCCAGCAGAAGGCCTGGGCGGACGCGAACGCCACGGACCCGCCCACGCTGATCAACCGGGCGATCTCGGAGACCTATCCACCGGGCTCGACGTTCAAGCTGATCGACACCGCGGCCGCGCTGCAGAACGGCTACACCCCGGACAGCCAGCTCACCGCAGCCCCGAACATCACGCTGACCGGCACGAACACCACGCTGGAGAACTTCGCGGGGACGCCGTGCGGCACCGGCGCCACCGCGTCGCTGCGGGACGCGCTGGCCCGCTCCTGCAACACGGCCTTCGCCGAGCTCGCCGGGAACCTCGGCGAGGACAAGATCCGGGCCCAGTCCGAGGCGTTCGGGATCGGCCGGTCGGACCTGGCGATCCCGATGCCCGTCACGCCGTCGTCGATCGGGGACATCCCGGACACCGCGGCGCTGCAGCAGTCCGGCATCGGGCAGCGGGACGTCCGGCTCACCCCGCTGCAGAACGCCATGATCGTGGCGTCGATCGCCAACGGCGGCCAGACGATGGCCCCGCACCTGGTCAAGGAGATCCAGGGCCCCGAGCTCGACGTGCTGGACACCACCGAGCCGGACCGGCTCGGCCGGTCGATGCCGGCGAACGTCGCGGCCACCCTGACGGACCTGATGATCGGCTCGGAGAACCGGACACAGGGCGGCGGCAAGATCACCGGGGTGCAGATCGCCTCCAAGACCGGGACCGCGGAGCACGGCACGGACCCCAAGAACACCCCGCCGCACGCCTGGTACGTCGCGTTCGCGCCGGCCGTCAACCCCACGGTGGCCATCGCGGTCGTCGTCGAGAACGGCGGGAACCGGGCGCTCGAGGCCACCGGCGGCTCCGTCGCCGCGCCCGTCGGGCGTGCGGTGATCGCGGAAGCCCTGCGGGGTGGCCAGTGACCGGGGCGGGCCCGGGGCCAAGGGCGGCGTCGTGACCGGTGCGGGGGCCCTCGCTGCGGGGCAGCGGATCGCGGACCGCTACGAGCTCGGCCACCGGATCGCCGTCGGCGGGATGGGCGAGGTCTGGGAGGCCTCGGACATCCGGCTCGGCCGCGCCGTCGCGGTGAAGGTGCTGCGCCCCGAGCTGTCCGACGACCCGGAGTTCCTGCACCGTTTCCGGGTCGAGGCCCGCACGGTGGCCTCGCTGAACCACTCCGGCGTCGCGTCGATCCACGACTACGGCGAGGACGACGCGCCGGACGAGAACCGGCGCACCGCCTACCTGGTCATGGAGCTGGTCCGCGGCGAACCGCTGTCCGCCCGGATCGCCCGGGGGCCCATCGAGCCCGAGGAGACGCTGCGGATCGTCGAGCAGGCGGCGCACGCGCTGCACGCCGCGCACGAGCGCGGGTACGTCCATCGCGACGTCAAGCCCGGGAACATCCTGCTGCGGGTCGACGGCACCGTGAAGCTCACGGACTTCGGTATCGCCAAGGCCGCCAACGCCGTGCCGGTCACCCGGTCCGGGATGGTCATGGGTACCGCGCACTACATCGCTCCGGAGCAGGCCAGCGGGGGTGAGGCCGGCCCCGAGGGGGACGTGTACTCCCTGGGCATCGTCGGCTACGAGTGCCTCGCCGGGCACCGGCCGTTCCGCGCCGAGAACGCGGTGGCCGTCGCCATGATGCAGGTGCGGGACGAGCCGCCGCCGCTCCCCGGGGACGTGCCCGAGCACGTCCGTTCGCTGATCGCGGCCGTGCTGGTGAAGGACCCGGCACGGCGCTACGCGGACGGCGCGGAGTTCGCCGCCGCGGTCGCCGCCGTGCGCCGGGGCGAGGGCCCGCCGGTACCCGTGCGGATCTCCGGCGCGGGACCCGCGACGGCGAGCGGTCCCGTCTCCACCGTCTCCCCGGCCGGTGCCCGGGCCGACGACGCCCCGGACGCCCGGGAGCGCAGGGGCGGCGAGCGGACGCGGAGCCGGCGGGCCGAGAAGGCCGCCCGGAAGCGGCGGGACCAGAAGGAGCGGGCGTCCGGGTCCGCCACCGGGGAGCCGGGCCGCACGCCGGACGCGGAGCAGCCCGGCGGGAAGGCCCCGGCCCCCGACGAGGTGCCCGGCACGGCGCCCGAGCGGAGGTCCGCGCGGCAGGACGAGACCGCCGAGCCCGCGGGCGCGGCGTCGGCGGTCCGCACCGCCACCCCGCCTCCGGCACCTCCGGTCGCCGAGCCGGCCGCGGACACCGGCGGGCGGCACAGCGTCGAGAACGCGGCCGCCCAGGCCGCCCCGACACCGACACCGACCCCCACACCGACACCGACCCGGACCCCCACTCCGGCACCGGCATCGGATCCCGCGTCGGGCCCGCGCGCCGGGCCCCGCCCGGGGACGCCCGCCCGACCGATCCCGCACGTGGACCGCATCACCGAGCGGCCCCCCGTCCCCCCGGCCCCGCCCACCGAACCGTTGCGGCTGGTCCCGAGCTCGCGGGGGACGAGTTCGGTGCTGGTCGTGCTGTTCGTCGTCGTGCTGATCGCGGCCATCGCGCTCGCGATCTTCGTGGTTCCGCGGCTCTTCGACTCCGCGGGTGGCGCGTCCACGACGAGCGGTATGCCCGGTAGCGTGTCGAGCCGGGCGGACGTCCGCGCCGGTTGGGCGGCGGACCTCCACTCACCGCGGCTCGCGGTCCCGACCGGTCCGGGGGAGGTCCGGTGAGCCCGCACAGCGGGCGACCCGGCGCAGACCGGTCGTCGGCCACGCGAGCCGAGCACCACCCCGTCGTGTCACCCGGCATGATGAACCGAACCTCCCGAGCGCACAGGAATCGGCACCGATGACGACCCCCCGACTGCTGTCCGAACGCTACGAACTGGGCGAGACGCTCGGTTACGGCGGCATGTCCGAGGTCCACCGTGGCATGGACACGCGACTGAGCCGCGACGTCGCCGTGAAGGTCCTGCGCGCGGACCTCGCGCGAGACCCGCAGTTCCAGATCCGCTTCCGCCGCGAGGCCCAGAACGCCGCGGCCCTGAACCACCCGGCGATCGTCGCGGTCTACGACACCGGCGAGGTGCAGAGCGAGTTCGGCCCGCTGCCCTACATCGTCATGGAGTACGTGGACGGGCAGACGCTGCGCGAGGTCGTGAAGACCTCCGGCCCCATCCCGCAGCAACGCGTCATCGAGGTGATGGCGGACGTGTGCGCGGCGCTGGACTTCAGCCACAAGCACAGCATCATCCACCGGGACGTCAAACCCGCCAACATCATGATCACCCGCACCGGCGCGGTGAAGGTGATGGACTTCGGCATCGCCCGCGCGCTGGGCGAGGGGCAGAACGTCACGCAGACCGCGGCCGTCATCGGCACCGCGCAGTACCTCTCCCCCGAGCAGGCGCGCGGCGAGGCCGTGGACGCGCGCTCGGACGTCTACGCCGCCGGCTGCGTCGTCTTCGAACTGCTGACGGGCGAGCCCCCGTTCACCGGGGACACCCCGGTCGCGGTGGCCTACCAGCACGTGCGGGAGGACCCGAGGCGCCCGTCCGAGGTCAACCCGGCCATCCCGCCGTCACTCGACGCCGTCGTGCTGAAGGCGTTGAGCAAGAACCCCGCGAACCGCTACCAGTCGGCCGCCGAGATGCGCGCGGACCTGATCCGGGTGCGGAACGGGCAGCAGCCGCTGGCGCCGATGGTGATGACGGACGAGGAGCGCACGACCTTCCTCAACGCGGACCAGAACGGCGCCCCCACCCGGCGGATCGCGGCGGGCGGGGGTGGCGGCGGTGGTGGCCGCCACACCATGTCCCCCGGCGAGGTCCAGCCGTGGCAGGACGAGCCGGAGAGCAGGCACACCGGACGCAAGATCGGGATCGGCATCGCGGTCGTGGCCGTCCTGGCGCTGATCTCGTTCGTCGCGTTCCAGCTGTTCGGCGGGCCGCCGACACCCAAGCAGGTCGCCGTGCCGAACGTCGTCGGGGCACTCCCGGACGCGGCACGCACCCAGATCTCCACCGCGGGCCTGCTCGTGAACCTGAAGCAGGAACCGTCCGCCGTCGAGCTCAACGGCAAGGTCACGCGCACGGATCCGGCGTCGAACGTGCAGGTCGCGGAGCGCACCACGGTCACGATCTTCGTGGGTACGGGTCCGGCGCAGGCCACCGTGCCCGCGCTGACGGACAAGAGTCCCGCCGAGGCCAAGACGCTGCTGGAGGCGCGCGGGCTCACCCTGGGAGACCAGACCGAGCAGGAGACCGGGGACGACTCCAAGGTCGGCAAGATCCTCTCCTCCACCCCGGCCGCGGGTGTGGACGCACCCGGCGGCAGTGCCGTCTCGGTCGTCGTCGGCAAGCAGCAGACCAGCATCGCGGTGCCGGACGTCAGCGGGCAGACCGCGGATCAGGCGAAGCAGACGCTCACGAACGCCGGCTTCACCGACGTCGAGACCACCCAGGTGGACGGCCCGGGCGACCAGGGCTCGGTCCTGGGCACCAACCCGCAGGCCGGTACCCGGGCGGCCAAGGGCACCACGATCACGCTGCAGGTCTCCAAGGGGAACCGGGCACAGATGCCGAACGTCGTCGGGCAGTCGACGTCGGACGCGGCGCGGACCCTGAGCCAGGCCGGCATCACCAACGTCAAGGCGCAGGGTCAGCAGGTGTCGGACCCCTCGCAGAACAACCGCATCCTCGCGCAGTCGGTGCCCGCCGGGACCGCGATCGACCCGGACAACACCCAGGTCACGGTCACGGTCGGCCAGAGCAGCGGCGGTGGCGGGGACAATGGCGACGGCGACGGGCTGTTCGGGAACTAAGGTGTCGTGATGCGCGTCCTCGTCGTCGACAACTACGACAGCTTCGTCTACAACCTCGTCCAGTACCTGGCCCAGCTGGGCGTCGAGACCGTGGTCCGGCGCAACGACGAGGTGGACCTCGACGAGCTGGACGAGGTCGGCTCGGTGCTGGTCAGCCCCGGCCCGGGTACCCCCGAGGCCGCCGGCTCCAGCATCGAGGTCATCAGGGCCGCCGCGGGGCGCAACCTCCCGCTGCTCGGGGTGTGCCTCGGTCACCAGGCCATCGGGGTGGCCTGGGGCGGCGTGGTGGAGCGTGCCCCCGAACTGCTGCACGGCAAGACCTCGCTGGTGCACCACCCCGGCGTGGGTGTGCTGCGCGGCCTGCCGGACCCGTTCGTCGCCACGCGGTACCACTCGCTCTCGATCCGGCCGGACACCCTGCCGCCGGAGCTCGAGGTCACCGGGACCACCGAGTCCGGCGTGATCATGGCGGTGCGGCACCGGGACCTGCCGATCGAGGGGGTGCAGTTCCATCCGGAGTCCGTGCTCACCGAGGGCGGGCACCGGATGCTGGCCAACTGGCTCGCCTCGGCCGGGCACACCGTGCCCGAGCCGCTGGTCGAGGACCTGGGTTCCGAGGTCGCGGCACTCACCGCGAGCCTCCGCTAGCGCCCCCGGACCGCTCGTCCCCGCACCGGGGCGGCCATGGGTGCGGGCTCCTGCCGGCCCGGCACGCTACCGTGGTCGACGAGCACATCTGCCGCGCACGTCAGACGAGGTTTCCGATGCCCAAGTCCAAGGTCCGCAAGAAGGCCGTCTACACGGCGCCCACCAACCGGTCACCCGTGAAGATCGCCGGCCCCACCCACCCCGTCTACATCGTCGTGATGCTCGGCCTGATGCTGGTCGGCTTCGGCTGGCTGGTGGTCAACTACATCGCCGGGAGCAGCATCGGGTTCATGACGGCGCTGGGGTCCTGGAACTTCCTCATCGGGTTCGCACTCATCGTAATCGGCCTGTTGATGACCATGAAGTGGCGCTGACCTGCAGAAATACACAGTTGTCAGCCATCCCCACTGTGGATAACGCCTGTGGACAACTTTTTTCGCTACCCTCGGTGAACGTGGCGTGAACGACTCCGAGCACCCGCACCACCAGCACCCGCACCACCAGCACCCGCTCCCCGAGGACCCGCACTGGAGCCCTGCGGCCGGGCTCGTCGGGGTCGGGTGGGTGCTCACCGCGGCTGCCGCGGCGTGGTGCGTGCTGCTCTTCTCCTCCGGCGCGGACCCGGCGGGCCGGCTCATCGCCGGTGTCGCCGCGGTCGGGCTGCTGGTGGGCTCGCTGTTCGGCACCCTCGCGCGGCCCCGGCTCGCCGCGGACGCCGCGGGGGTGACCGTGCGGGGGCTCCTCGGCACCCGGAGGTTCCCGTGGAGCCGGGTCCGGGGGGTGCGGGTGGTCCGGGTCCGCCGGCTGGGCCGGGAGGGCTCGCTGTTGGAGCTCGACGTGTCCGACGGTGGCGGCACCGAGCGGCTGATTGTCTTCGGCCGACTCGACCTGGACGCGGACCCGGAGGACGTCGCGGACATACTCGCCGCGCGCCGTCCCGTCTAGCCCGGGGGGCCCGGTCGGGTCCGGGAACCACCCGGACGCCGTGCGCGGGTCACCGCGGGTGCGGTCCGATCCCTCGCTCGGAGCCTCGTCGGCGGCGCCGCGTCGTTCCTAGGCTGGAGATTCCCGCCTGCGTCGGCGGGCACCGTTCGACGAAGGAGATCCCAGTGAGCAGGACACCCCAGCGCGGTACGGACGGCTGCTCCACCGGATGCGGCTGCAGCAGGCCCGACTAGGTCGTGGGCACGGGAACGGGCCACCGCGGTAGCGCGGCGGCCCGTTCCTCGTCCACGGGGCTACAGGGACAGCACGATCCCCAGCAGCGCCAGCACGGCGAGGCCCCCGATCGCCCCCGCCTGGATCAGGTTCCGGTTGCGCGGTGGCGCGTAGACGAGCGCCGCCGTCGCGGCCGCGCCCACCACCAGCCCGCCGAGGTGTCCGGCCAGCGAGATGCCCGGCAGGACGACGCTGATCACGATGTTCACCGCGATCAACCCGAACGCCTGGCCCGGGGGGACACGCATGCGGCGCAGCACGACGGCCAAACCGCCCATCAGCCCGAACACGGCGCCGGACGCACCGGCGACCGCCGCGTTCGGGGAGAACAGCATCACCGCGGCGGAGCCGCCGAGCAGCGACACCAGGTAGACGGCCAGGAAGCGGGTCCGGCCGAGGACTGTCTCGACGTCCCGCCCGATGATCCACAGCGCCAGCATGTTGAACACCAGGTGCAGCGGGCCGTAGTGCAGGAAGCCCGCGGTGACGAGCCGCCACCACTCGCCGTCGGCGACGGCGCCGGACTGCAGCACCCAGGCCTGGAACAGCGCGGACGCGTTGTTCTGCCCGAGGCTGCCGGACTGCAGCACCGTCAGCGCGAAGATCAGGACGTTCAGTGCCACGAGCACCGGCGTCACGATCGGCCGGGCGAGGGTGCGCGGGCGCGCACCCGCGACCGTCACCCCCTGCCGGACCCCCTGGTTGCCCTCGGCGACACAGTCCACGCACTGGTATCCGACGGACGCCTCGCGGAGGCAGTCCGGGCAGGCGGGCCGGCCGCAGCGGGTGCAGCTCAGCCCGGTCGTCCGGTCCGGGTGCCTGGCGCAGACCGCCGGCGCGTCGGGAGGGAGGGGTCCGGTGGGGTGGGTCACGAGGCCCTTCTCGTCGCTCTCGGAACGATCCGGGGTCAGGCGATCTCGACGTGCTGGATGACCACGTCGGTGAGCGGCCGGTCGGTCCGGTCGGTCGGGGTGTTGCCGATGGCGTCGACGACGGCGCGGGACTCGGCGTCCGCGACCTCGCCGAAGATCGTGTGCTTGCGGTTCAGGTGCGGCGTCGGGCCGACCGTGATGAAGAACTGCGAACCGTTCGTGCCGGGACCCGCGTTCGCCATGGCGAGCAGGTAGGGGCGGTCGAACTTGAGCTCCGGGTGGAACTCGTCCGCGAACTGGTAGCCGGGGCCGCCACGGCCGGTGCCCGTCGGGTCACCGCCCTGCAGCATGAACCCGCTGATGACGCGGTGGAAGACCGAGCCGTCGTAGAACGGCCCGCTGTCCCCGCCACTGGCGTTGGGCTGCGTGTAGTCCTTCTTACCGGTCGCGAGGTCGACGAAGTTGGCCACGGTCTTGGGGGCGTGATCCGGGAACAGCGTGATCCGGATGTCGCCCTCGGAGGTCCGCAGCGTCGCGGTCTGCTTCGAGTTGCCTGGGTCAGTCACGGCTACCATCGTGCCAGGAGTGGCAATCCACGCCCACGCGGGAAGAGGTCCGATCATGAGCAAGAGCGTCGGAACGAGCACGCGCGAGGCCCTGGGCCGTGCCCGGGAGCACGCCGGTGAGGCCCTCGAGCAGGCCGGCGAGGCCCTCTCGAGCATCGGCGACGCCGTCGAGGAGATCGCGCACGAGGTCGTCGGGCGGGTCGAGCAGGAGCTCCCGGTGCTCGCGGACCGGGCGAAAGGGCTGCTCGACGAGTCCGGTGTCCGCCTGGACGAGGCCGTGACCACCGCCCGCAAGGACCTGGCCCGCCGCATCGAACCGGAACCGCTGCCGATCGCCCGGTGGCGCTGGCTGGCCGCGGGCGCTCTCGTGGCGGCCGTCCTCGCGGGAATCGCCTACGTGGTGCTCTCGCGTCGCCCCCAGGAGGTCCCGGTGGCGGACGTCGCGGAGCCGCCGTCGACCATCCCGCCCACGGACGTCGTGGATCCGGTGGCCGCCCGCACCAACGGCCGGTCGACCTGACCGACACCCCACCCCGCGGTCAGGCGATGCCGACGTCCCGCAGGAAGTCGCTGACGGCGCGTTCGTAGCGTGCGGGATCGGCGTTCCACGAGGCCGTGTGCTCGACGCCGGGCACCTCCAGGTAGCGGATCGGCCAGCCGATCTCCCTGCCCGCGGCGGCCAGCGCCCGGCTGGAGCCCGCCGGGACCGCGGAGTCCGGGCCGCTGTGCACGATGAACGTCGGCGGCCGGTGCGCCGGCGGGTTCCTGCGCAGGTCGAAGCGATCGAAGTCCACGCCGATGCGCCGGGTGACCGTCGCCGTCGCGAGCGGGACCAGCGCCGGGGGCACCAGGCGGTTCGCGGCCTGCAGGCGCAGGCAGGCCCGCCAGTCCACCAGCGGCGCGTCCCACACCACCGCGTCGACGAGATGCGCCTCGGTCGAGCGGTCCAGGAATGCCCCCGACACGGCGGCGCCCATCGACCAGCCCACGAGCACGATCCGGCGCGCCCCCCGGGACACGGCGTACCGCACGGCGGCCTCCAGGTCCTCCCACTCGGTGTCCCCCAGGTGGAAGCGGCCGTCCGGGCTCGGCGGGGCCTCCGGGTCGTTGCGGTAGCTGATCACCAGCTGGGGCAGACCGAGCGCGTGCAGGGCCGGCACGATCCGCAGCGCCTCCCGCCGCGAGCTCGCCCGGCCGTGGACCGAGATCGCCCAGGTCGACCCGGGGGCGGGGATCTCCCACGCGGGCGCGGGGCCGAGCGGGGTGTCCACCGTGACCTCGGTGAAGCTCAGGCCGTGCGCGCCGGGGTCCGGGTCGAACGGACCCGCGTCGACGACCGCGGGCCCCACCGGTGGCACGGGCCCGGCCGACACCCGGCGGACCACGCCGTGCCGGTCGTCGCGCAGCACCGGTCCGAGCACCGCGAGGCCGTCGGGCCAGCGCAGGCCCCACACGCCGGGCTGCAGGACGAGCCGGCTCCGGGCGAGCGTCACCGTGCCGTCCCCGCTGCTCAGGACCCTCTCCGGGTAGAGCTCCGAGCGCCGGGTGTCCAGCAGGACCGTCGCGTAGTAGGTCCCGATGCCCAGCCCCAGGCCGAGGCCCGCGCCCGCGCCGATACCGAGGCCGGTCAGGAGTCTGGACCTGTGCGCCATGCCGGTGATGATCCCTCACATCCCTTCACGGTGATGGCAGAGCGTTGATGACGTCACGCCGGAGCGTGTAACCCGTCCGAGTGAACGGTTCGCAGGATCCCCGCCGGTTGCCACTCCTTTGGGTGAAGGTCACATTCACAGCGCGATATCGCACAACTCGACACCGCGCCCGTCGTTGGGCCGCGCGTAGTACCCGTGTTTTCCGAGACCCCCGATCGGAAGGATCCACCAACGATGAGCAGTCTCGCCAGGCGCACGCTGCGTACGTCGGCCGTCGTCGCAGGAGCCGCCGCCCTCGGCGCCGGCTTCGCCGGACAGGCCCTGGCCGCGCCGTCGCTGCCGGAGCTGCCCGCGGCGCCGGAACTCGCGGCGCCCGAGCTCGCAGCCCCCGAGCTCGCGGCCCCCGAGCTCCCCTCCCTCGACGCGCTGGCGCTGCCGGGTGTCTTCAACTTCGAGATGCCGACCGTGACCACGCAGACCGCGCCCGAGAACGCCTCGGCCGTTCCGGCGTCGATGCGGACCGCAGGTCTCCCGGCCGGCCCGGAGCTGCCGGCCCTCCCCGCCCTGCCCGGCGCGGACGCGCTCGCGCTCCCGGAGCTGGGCCTGCCCGAGGTGCCGGGTGCACCGGACATCGCGGGCGAGCTCGCCACCCCCGCGGGCAGCATCCCGCTGGCCGGCCCCGCCCTGCCCGAGCTCGGCGCCCCGGCCCTGCCCGAGCTCGGCGCTCCCGCCCTGCCCGAGCTCGGCGCTCCCGCCCTGCCCGAGCTCGGCGCCCCGGCGCTGCCCGCCCTCGGTGCCCCCCAGCTGCCGGCCCTGCCGTCGACGCAGGACCAGGACTTCGACGGCAACGACTACCGGATCGGCGCAAGCGACGAGACCCCGGTCCCGGCTCCCGCGGACCTCGCCTCGCAGATCGCCGGACTCGCCGCCCTGTAGACGGTGCCGTGGATCGATCGGTGAGGTCCGCTCCCCAGATCTCACCGCCGCACGAACCTCCCGGTCCGGCCACAGCGGTGTGGCCGGGCCCGGGATCCGCCCGTCCGGGCAACCGACCCGCGCCCGGGTCGCCGACACCGATCCGGCGGCTCCTGGGCGTGGCCTCCGACGCGGCGCGTCGCGCGGCCCACCGGCCGGGCGGCACGTCGCGTCCCCCGGTCCCCACCCCCTTCTCGGACGTGTGGACGAGCGCGACCCGCGTGCGTCACTCCCCCGTGCCGGCCCGCCAGGCGGCTCAGCCCACGAAGGTCTGCCAGAGCAGCACCCCGTTGAGCCCCACGATCGCGGCCGCCGCGACCGACGCCGCGACCGTGGTGACCCGCCGGTTCACCAGCTCGCCCATCACGTCCTTGCGGCGGGTCAGCAGGACCAGCGGGATCAGGGCGAACGGGATCCCGAAGGACAGGATGACCTGGGAGAACACCAGCGCGTTGGTCGGGTCGACGCCGATCCCGAGAATGACGAGGGCGGGCGCCAGGGTGATCAGCCTGCGCAGCAGGAGCGGGATGCGGCGGCGGATGAACCCCTGCATCACGACCTGACCCGCGAACGTCCCGACCCCGGCGGACGCGAATCCCGACGCCAGCAGGGCGAGGGCGAACGCCATCGCCGCGGGATGGTCCAGCACCCGGCCGAGCGCGGCGTGCACGCCCTCCAGGCTCGCCGTGTCCTCGGGCACGTTCATCCCGTGGAACAGCGCCGCGGCGATCACGAGCATCGCCATGTTGACGAGGCCGGCGAGCCCCATGCCGAGGGTGACGTCGATGCGCTGATGGCGGAGCAGGAACTGGCGCTCGTCGGCGGTCGTCGCCCGGTTGCGGTCCTGGGTCAGCGCCGAGTGCAGGTAGATGACGTGCGGCATGACCGTGGCGCCGAGGATGCCGGTCGCGAGCATGAGGCTGTCCGGGCCGTCGAACATCGGGATCAGGCCTGCCGCCAGCTCGTCCGGCTGCCACGGGATGCGCAGGGTGGTCACGAGGAACCCGATGAGGATCACCGCGAAGAGCCCGGCGATCGCCAGCTCGAACGGTCGCTGCCCCCGCTGGTGCAGCCCGAGGAGCGCGAAGGCGACGACGCCGGTGATCACCCCACCGACGAACAGCGGCAGTCCGAACAGCAGGTGCAGGGCGACGGCGCCGCCGATCACCTCGGCGAGGTCCGTGGCGGCGGCGACGATCTCCGCCTGCACCCACATCCCCCGGCTCACCGGTCTCGGGTACTCCTCGCGGCACATCTCGGCGAGGTTGCGGCCGGTGGCGATGCCGAGCTTGGCCGACAGCCCCTGGATCAGCATGGCCAGCAGGTTGGCGCCGACGATGACCCACAGCAGCAGGTAGCCGAAGTCCGAGCCGGCCGAGAAGTTCGTCGCGAAGTTGCCCGGGTCCACGTAGGCGATCGCCGCCACGAACGCCGGGCCGAGCAGGGTCAGCCGACCGCGCCTCCCCCGCGCGCGGACGTCCGCGACGCTCGTCGGTCTGTCGGTCCGCAGAGCGCTCACGACTCCTCCTCGATGATGGTGCCGAACACCAGATGGGTCAGGACCTGACCGAGCGCGATCTGCTCGCCGCCGAGCCGGACCATGAACGAGCCGCCGTAGGGCTCCTGGTCACCGACCTCCAGGACGAACCCCGGGCGGATCCCCTTCTCACCGAGGTAGCGCAGTGCGGCGCTGTCCCGGTCCGACACGCGTTCGACGCGGAAGCGGCTCCCGGACGGCGTACCGGCCAGCGGACGTCCCCAGCTCTCGTCGTGGGCACCGGCCGCGGGCGGGATCGGGTCGCCGTGCGGATCCCGGGTGGGATGGCCGAGTGCGGCGTCGATCCGGGCCTCGAGGCGCTCGCTCAACGCGTGCTCCAGCAACTCGGCCTCGACGTGCACCTCGTCCCAGGACATCCCGAGCGACTGGGCCAGGAACGTCTCGAGGAGCCGGTGCCGGCGCACGACGCGCAACGCCTCGCGCACACCCTGCTCGGTGAGGTGCACCCCGGTTCCGCGATCGACGAGGTGTCCGTCGCTGAGCCGCTTCATCATCGCCGAGACCGACGGCGACGACACGTGCAGCTCGCGTGCGAGCGCGCCCGTGGTGACCGGCTCCCCGCGGGTGCTCAGCAGGAAGATGGTCTTCAGATAATCCTCGACGGCGGCCGTCATGGTGCCCACGCGCCGGATGTTAGACATGTCTAATTCATCCGGTCGATGTGTCTTCTCAGATTGAGACAGAGGACTCGGGTGCCTCGACCGCTTCTCGTCATTCCGCCGCTAGAGAAGGTCCGGCATCACGCGAACCCCCCTCCACCTTGACCTGGTGGCGGTGCGGGCCTGACGCCACCGGCGCGGGCCAGGGACCTGAGCCGGTCCCGTAGGGCCTCGGCGTCCTCGCCGAAGTAGCGGACGTCGACCTCCGCGGCGATCGTCGTCGCCTCGACGGTCACCTCCCGGCCGGAGGCCGTCAGCGCGAGCCGGATCGCGCGGCCGTCGTCCTCGGTGGGCGTGCGCGCCAGCAGCCCGCGCTCGGCGAGGCCCCGGACGACCTTCGAGGTCATCATCCGGTCCGAGCCGGTCCGCTCGGCCACCTCCTGCTGGATCGGCGGGCCGTGCTGCTCCTCCAGCTGCGCCACCGCGGCCAGGTGCAGGAACTGCGTGGGGGTCAACCCGAGGGGGTGCAGGCGGCCGGCGAGATCGGCCCGCCAGCTCAGCGCGGCGTGGTGCAACCAGAACCCGGCCGACGACAACGGCGCGGGCTCGGGAGTCGTCACCGCCAGATGTTGTCACGACGACGTCATGGTCGTCACGACAACAAGAGAGCCGGCAGATGTCGAGATCCTGGTGCCCGCGCCGACCGCGCCGGCCGACGCCGTGCCCGAACCACGAGGAGGGATCGCCGTGTCCGTTCATCCCGGACGACGGGTTCCGCGGCTCGAGGGGGACGACACGAGTGCGGCGCCCGTCACGTGGCGCCGCGAGGGTGCGGCGTGGGCGAACCGGCGGGCGAGGAACGCGGTGGTGCCGGGCAGCTCCAGCGCAGGGTGGCCGCCGGGCCGGACCCTCGCCCTGACCGTCTCGTAGGCTGGACGAGATCATGACTGCGCTCCCCGGGCCCGAGATGCTGGACGTACCCGCGGGTGAGGTGCCCCTGTCGGACCGGCGGACCCGCCGGAGCTGGCGGGTCACGCTCCCCGCCTACCGGATCGCGGCCACCCCCGTTACGCAGGACGAGTACGCGGAGGCCCTCGGCGAGCACCCGGCCACGACCCGCGGAGCGGGACTCCCCGTCGAGGGCGTGTCGTGGTGGGACGCGCTCCGCTACTGCAACGCGCTCTCCCTGCGGACCGGCCGCACCCCGGTCTACGACCTGCGTGGCGAGGACGAGGTCGAGCGGGAGCACGCGGCCGACGGCTACCGGTTACCCACCGAGGCCGAGTGGGAGCACGCCTGCCGCGCGGGCACCAGCGGCCCGCGGTACGGGGCCCTCGACGACATCGCCTGGTACCGGGGCAACTCCGGCGAGCGGATCCACGAGGTGCGGACCAGGGCGCCGAACGCCTGGGGCCTGTTCGACACCCTCGGCAACGTCTGGGAGTGGTGCTGGGACCTCTCCGACCCCGAGGTCTACGGGAGCTACCGCGTCCTGCGCGGGGGCGGCTGGTTCGACGAGCACTGGAGCTGCCGTGCCTCCGTGCGCCGGCGCAGCCATCCGTCGCTGCGGATCGACGACGTGGGCTTCCGCGTGGTGGTGGAGACGAGGGGAATCGAACCCCTAACCCCTGCCTTGCAAAGGCAGTGCTCTGCCAATTGAGCTACGTCCCCGTGCGGACCACGGTACAACGTGGCCCGTCGGGCGGAGGATCAGCGGGTGGTGGCCTCGTGCCAGAGGTCGTCCTCGGGCTTCGCGCGGAGCTTGCTGAAGACCAGGAACGCAGCACCGGCGGCGGCGAGGAGAGTGAGGATCTTCTTCATCGTCGTCCACCTTCGATGACCGGTGCCGACGGGAGTGGGCCTAGCTGGATTTGAACCAGCGACCTCGTCGTTATCAGCGACGCGCTCTAACCAACTGAGCTATAGGCCCCTGCGGCATGGGGAACTCTACAGGAGCCCCCCAGCGGGTTCCGCACCGCCTCCTCGGAAGCGGCGCGGACCCGGAAACCGCTGGTCAGTCACGCTCGGAGAGCGTGACCTCGACTCCGCCGACCAGGTCCGCGGAGACGTTGTAGACGAACGCGCCCACCGTCATCGCGACCGCGAACAGCAGGCTGTTGATCGCGCCGACGACGGCCGCGAGGCCGAACACCCGGCCCGCGCTGATGAGCGAGCCGCCCGTCTGGGTCTCACCGGACACGAGGTCCGCGTAGGTGCCGTTGAGGCGGTCCCAGACCCCGATGCCGTCGAGGACGCCGTAGAGCACCCCGACCGCCACCAGCCAGATGAAGAACAGCACGACGGCGAGCACGAGGGCCAGCTTCAGCACCGACCAGGGATCGAACCGCTTGACCTGCAGCAGCGCCTGGCGCGGCGTCCGGCCACGGACGGGCGGCGCCTCCGGCCGGCCTTCGCCCCCCTCCTGCTGGCCCCCGGAGCCGCCCAGCAGGGGCGTCGCGACCGTGGCCGTGCCCATGCCTGCGTTGCGGTCCAGGTACGCGGTGGGCGCCTCGCTCAGCAGGCTGTCCGCGACGGTCGGCGCCGGCGGGATCGGCCGCCGGGCCTGCTGTGGGGGCGTCTCGTCCCCCGGAACCCGCCGCCACGGGGGCGGTGCACCGTCGGCCGGGCCGCCGTTGCTCTCCGCGGCCGCGGCCGACGGTTCGGCCGGGCGCTGCGCGGGCAGCTCGCCGGACGCCGGGCCCGGTTCGGCCGCGGACCTGCCCTCGGCCGGGGCCCCGCCGCCGCGTTTGGTCGGGGAGGGGCTCGACGCCGCGGGCGGGGTCGGGTCCAGCGCCGCGGGCGGCGGCGGGCCCGCCGGGGGCGCCCCTTTTGGGGGGCGCGGCGACGCCGCAACGGGGGTGGGTCATCCCAAGATGCCTTTCAAGGCCGCGATCATCTGGTCGTTCTCTTCGGGCAGGCCGACGGACACCCGCAGCCACTCCGGAAGGCCGTAGCCGGCCACCGGGCGCACGATGACGCCGGCGCGCAGCAGCCGATCGTTGACCGCGGCCGCGTCGCCCACGCGGACCAGCACGAAGTTCCCG
>JAOZVV010000008.1 GCA_025869365.1 Pseudonocardia sp. | reverse complement strand
ACAAGAAAACAAGCTCGACACACTGTTGAGTTCTCAAAAGACACCCGCACACCATTGTCCGCCGTGAAGCGAATTGCCGGGGCTTTTCACTACCGTACACCCGCCTCGATCCAGTGGATCGCGGGGGGTCCCGGTTGTTGGTGGCCAGCGGGCCTGTTGACCGGGCTTTCAGGGCCCGTTCTGTCCTGCGTCTCGCTGACAAGGAGAAAGTTACGCGGCGGTGCCGTGCGTCGTCAAATCGGCCCCCCAGGGGTGGTTTGGGGATCATCGCCGCAGGTCAGCGCCATGGCCCCGGCGCCGGCTCCGGGTTAACGGCAGATTTCGTGCTGTATGACGGCGGTCACTTCGGGGCTCCAGGGGTTGCGATCATGGCTCCCGGTCCGGGCGATACCCCGTCTCACCTGGGCATTCTTTTCCCCACCCGGCTGCGCGCACGTCCATCCGGCGGTGAAGGGCGCCCGGCACGCCCATTCACGTGCGCCGGTCCTCGTTCATCGCCCGTGGGGGCGCGGTGCAGGGAGGGTCCAGCCGGACGGGCGACTCCGAACGCCCTGCCCTGTCGACGTAAGCCGGCGGAGGCATTCCGGCCGCGAGCGCCGCCCGGGCACCCGGGGTCGCAGGGCCGATTCCGGCTGCGCGCGTCGCGCACGCGGTCCGGGCCCGCCGGCACCGCGGCATGATCCGTCGCCGTGCAGGGCGCGCAACCGTCCCGCGACGGGCCACGGTCCGTTCCCGCACACGGCGTCTGCCGGCCGCCCCCGCGCGGCTCCCCGCGGGATCCCGGTCGAGTTCCGATTCGCTGGCCCGAATTCTCCCTTCCCCCGGCCGGCCCATCCCGATCGCGCCGGGAAAGCACGACCGAATTCCCGGACGATCGCCCTGTCGCTGCCCTCTCGACGGCTCTCTCCGCAGGCAGCGGGCTCGTCGACCACCCGAAGGGATGAGCACCGCACACCGATCACCGCCGTTGTACGTCACGGGCGTCTCTCATCGGGAACACCGTGAGCGCGGGGGCGCACTACTCACGGGACCACCGGTGAGAGACGCCCGATTCCGTTTCCCGAAGCGTTTCCCGCCGGGTCCGGCCGGCATCGACGACGACCCGGTCGCACGGCCCCGGGACGCCTCGGGCACAGGACGGCTCGGGCACAGGACGGCTCGGGCACAGAACGCCTCGGGCACAGGTGCGGCCCGGTCGCTCGGGGGCGACCGGGCCGCGGTGTGCCTCCCCCGGTGCACGCCCGCTCCCCAGCGGCGCGCATCTTGTAGGCGAACCGTTTCTCGCGCGGCGCGACCGGACCGTTACCGAACCGCCGCAAGTCCTGCGCGGGTTGCGCCGAGTGGTGCTCCCGGGCTCGTCACCGGCGCGTCGACGCAGTTCAGGTGGTCTGCGCCCGCCGCAGAGCGGGCCTCGCCCATCAAGACTCGCCCGTCCGGACTCGCCTACGGAGCGGACGCACCCAGGGCCGATGCCAGGGCGTCCCGGACCTGGTCCTCACCCGGGGGCCCGCCGGTGTCGTTCCTCGGCCAGCACCCGGAGGGACGTGGTGGGGTCCTCGAGGCCGCAGGACACGAAGCTGCCGAAGACGCTCATGTCCGGGTCCAGGTTCACGGCGAACCCGTGGCTGCTCACCCCGCCGCTGATCCGCATGCCGATGGAGGCGATCTTGCGGTGGTCCCGGGTCCAGACCCCGACCAGGCTCGGTCCGCCGGGCTCGGTGGGCCGCCGGATCGCCGGGAAGCCGAGCGCGCCCAGCGCGGTGATGATGCCGTCCTCCATCCAGCGCACGACGTCCGCCGGGCCGCGGGCCCGGACGTGTGCGACGAGATGGCCGATGACCTGGCCGGGACCGTGGTAGGTCGCCCTGCCGCCCCGGTCCACGAGCACGCTCGGCAGGCCGGACGCCCCCGACGGCAACTCGTTGAGCGCCGTCCGCGCGCTGTAGGTCACCACCGGCGGATGCGACAGCAGGAAGAGCCGGTCCCCCACCCGGCCGTCCTGGCACTCGGTGACCCAGTTGCGCATCGCCTCCGCGGCCTGCACGTACGGGATCTCACCGAGGTCGACACGGGCGAGCGCGGGGAACGGCCGTGACGGGCGGGCAGCGGACGGGATCTCCGGGTGCACGGCACGTTCGTACCAGCTCGCCCGGCGACCGGGCAGACCCCGGTCCGGTCGCCGGTCACGGCGCGGAATGCGCGCGGGCGGCGATGCCGTCGAGCACGGCCACGGCGTCCTCGGGGAGCTCGACCTCCGCAGCCGCGACGTTCTCCCGCAGGTGCGCGACGGACGACGTCCCCGGGATCAGCAGCATCGTCGGCGAGCGCCGGAGCAACCACGCCAACGCGACCTGCTGCGGTGTGGCCTCGACCTTCGCCGCGATCTCGTCGAGGACGCCGGACTGCAGCGGGCTGAACCCACCGAGCGGGAAGAAGGACGTGAACGCGACGCCGTCGCGCGCACACCGGTCGACGAGCGCGTCGTCGGCGCGGTGCACGAGGTTGTAGTGGTTCTGCACGCACACGACCGGGGCGATCCCCTGCGCCTCGGTGAGCTGCTCCTCCCCCACGTTGCTCAGGCCGAGATGCCGGATGAGGCCCTGCTCCCGGAGCTCGGCGAGGACGGTGAACCGCTCGGCGAGCGAGGACCGGTCGTCGTCCGCCACCCGGAGGTTGACGACGTCGAGGGCGTCCAGGCCGAGGTGGTCCAGGTTCTCGTGGACGGCCGAGATCAGCTCCGCGCGCGTGGCCGACGGGTTCCACGAGCGATCGGCGCCACGGCGGAAGCCGACCTTGGTGACGATGCGCAGGTTCTCCGGGTAGGGGTGCAGCGCCTCCCGGATCAGCTCGTTGACGGTGGCCGGGCCGTAGAAGTCGCTGGTGTCCAGGTGGGTGATGCCGAGGGCGACGACCTCGCGCAGCACGGCGAGGGCCTCGTCACGGTCCCGCGGCGGGCCCCAGACCCCCGGCCCGGCGAGCTGCATCGCGCCGAATCCCATCCGGCTCAGGGTCAGGTCCTCGGTGATCGTCAGGTATCGGCTCGTGGTCATGGCCCCACCGTGGACCCGCGCGCGGCGGCGGGGGATCTACGGCCTGTCCTGGTACTCGCCGTACCAGGCAGTGCGGCGACGGCCACGGCACCATGGACCGGTGAGCGCACAGCCGACGGGTGCCCTGGCCGACGTCCTGCGCACCTGGCGGGACCGCACCGACCCCGCGACCGTGGGGATGGCCCGGAACTCCCCGCGCCGCGCCCCCGGGCTGCGCCGCGAGGAACTGGCCCTGCTCGCCGGCATCTCCAACGAGTACGTCGTGCGGCTCGAGCAGGGCCGGGCCCGGACGCCGTCGGTGCAGGTCTGCGCCGCCCTCGCCCGGGCGCTGCACCTGTCCGACGACGAGCAGGCGCACCTGTTCCGCCTGGCCGGGCACGCCGGGGACACCGCCCTCGTGCCCCGGCAGATCCCGGCGAGCGTCCGCCGGATCGTCGACCAGCTGGACGGGCACCCGGTCGTCGTCTGCGACGCGATGTGGGACCTGCTGTTCTGGAACCCCCTGTACGCGGCGCTGTGCGGAGACCCGTCGACCGCCGGGCCGCGGGACCGCAACACGCTGTTGCGCCATTTCACCGGCAGGCCCACCCGGGTCCGGCACTCGCCGGAGGAGGAACGGGCCTTCGAGGTCTCGATGGTCGCGGACCTGCGGGCGACGACCGGCCGGTACCCGCGCGACCCCGATCTCGCGGCGCTGGTCGCCGAGCTGCGACGTGTCCCGCGGTTCGCGGAGCTGTGGGACACCCGGCTGGTGACGACCCACGAGCAGTCCCACAAGCTGGTCGTCCATCCGGAGGTCGGCGAGGTCGACATCGACTGCGACGTCCTCGCGTCGCAGGGCACGGACCTGCGCGTCGTCGTGTTCACCCCGCGTCCGGGAACGGACGCCCGGAGCAAGCTGGACCTCCTCGGGGCGCTCGGGATGCAGGCGCTGGGCGCGCAGCCGTGACGGCGTTCCCCGTTCTCCGCCGGACCGTCCTCGGCCTGCACCACGCCCGGACCTCGCGCCCCTAGGAGGGTCCGAAGGCGGCCAGGAACCGGTCCCGGAAGGTGTCCATCCGCCAGACCGGGGCCTGCGGGTCGGGCCGGAGGCCGTCGCTCCAGCCCCAGCCCGCGATCCTGTCCAGCACCGCCGGGTCCTTGGCCACGATCGTGACCGGGGCGTCCCGGCTCGCGTCCTCCCCGACGACGACCGACGCCGGCTGGTGGTCCCCGAGGAAGACGAGCACCAGGTTCTCGTCGCCGTAGGTCTCGGCGTAGGAGATGAGGCTGGACAGCGAGTACTCGATCGCCGCCCGGTAGTCCGCCGCCACGACGGCGGGGTCCCTGGTGAGGATCGCCTGCGGCGGATCGGACGGGCCGGACATCGAGTCGTAGACCGAGCCGTCGCCGACCTCGTCCCACCCGATCATCCGCGGCAGCGGCGCCCACGGCGCGTGGCTGGAGACCAGGGGGATCTCGGCCATCACGGGAGCCCGGCCGGGGGCCGAGCGCTCCAGCCGCTGGAAGGCGGCGAGTGTGTACTGGTCCGGCATCGTGGCGAAGCTGAAGTTCGGGCCCCGGTAGCCGAGGTGCGCCGCGTCCCGGATCTCGTCGTAGCCGTAGAACGGCGCCTCCGCGAAACCCGAGGTCACGCCCGGCATGATGCCCACCGTCCGCCAGCCCGCGCGGGCGAAGGCCGCCCCGAGGGTGAGCCGGCCCGTGTCCTGCAGGGACTCGTAGCGCTGCTGGTCGTCGACCCACAGCCCGGACAGCAACGTGGCGTGGGCGAGCCAGCTGCCACCACCGGTCGTCGGTGAGGTGAGGTACGCGCTGCGGGCCTCGAGACCCGCGGCGGCGAGGCGGCGCGTGCCGTCGTCGAGCAGGGCCCCGACCTGCGGGGCGAACCGCGGATCGGCCACCGCGGACCGTCCGTAGCTCTCGACGAACGCGACGGCCACGTCCTTGCCGCGCAGCCCGGTCAGCAGCCGGTCCGCCGGGACGTCCCGGAACGCGTCGGCGGCCGCCTCCGCCGCGAACGCCTTCCGGTCCGCCAGGCCGTCGCGAACCTGCAGGGCCCGGTCGTACACGGCCGTGGCCGCGCTCCGTGACGCCACCGGCACCCCCGGGACCAGTTGCGCCCCGAGCACCGCGCACGTCACCCAGACGACGGTGAGGGCCGCGCCGACGCGGGCGGAACCGGCCCGGTGCCGCGCGGCGAGCCCGGTCAGGTGGAGCACGGCGAGCGTGGTGAGAACCGGTACCAGGACGACGAGCACCACCGCTCCGATCGCCGCCCCCACCGCGGCGGCCTGCCCGGACGACGAGCGGACGTAGTCCAGACCGCTACCGAGGAACGACCAGTCCGAGACGAGATCGAACGGCCGGGACAACGCCACGCCGAACCCGGCGTCGAGCAGCGCCAGCAGGGCCAGCAGCCCGACGAGCACGCCGAGTGCCACCGCCGCCGGTCGTCGCGGCCGGGCCGGGAGGAGGAGCAGCAGCAGACCGCCGACGAGGGCCTCGATCGGGATGCGCACGAGGGCGGCCGGCGTCGGCGGACCGGCCGGGGACACCAGGACGACGAACACCAGGAACCCGGCCGCGAGACCTGCCGCCCACCGGAGCAGCCGCCGTCCCGTGCCGCGGGTCGTCCGTGCCATCTGCTCGTCCTCCGCGCTCGCGCCTCCCCGTCCGGGACATCATGCTCGGCGCGAGCCGGCGAACCGGCGGTGAAGTCAGCCCCGCAGGGCCGCGCGTGCGGCCTGCTCCTCGGACGCCTTGACGACCTGGACCTGGTCCCCGATCTGGAGGTAGGTGAACCACGCCTCGGCGTCCGCGGGCTCGAGGTGGATGCAGCCGGCCGAGGAGCGTTGCGGGCTGCCGCTGTGGAAGGCGATCCCGCCGTCCTCGAAGAACACCGACCACGGCATCGGCGCCGGGTCGCCGTTGGGCAGCCGGGACTCCTGGCTCTTGTGGTCCTGTTCCTTGCGGTAGACGCGCAGCGAGTGCCCGACCGGGGTCTCCTGGCCGTTGCCCCCCGAGGCGATCGCGACCGGGCCGCGGATGACCTTGCCGTCCTGGATCAGCCAGGCCCGCTGGGACTCGAGATCGACGCAGGACTTCGCGGTGACCGAACACGGGGTGTCCGGAACGAGCGGCTGCGCGCGGGCCGCCTGCGCGGCCGGGCTGTCCGCCCACGCCTGGCCGGCGAGAACAGCGCTGACCAGGACGATCACCCCCGCTCCCACCGCGGCCTTCGTCCTGCCCCCGAGCCGCATGCCCACGCGTCGCGCTCCTCACCGTCGTCGCGGCACGCCACCGGCCGCGGTCGAACTCCCTCGTGGGGAGAAACGCCCGCGGCCGGTGGAGGTTATGCGCCGTGCGCCCAGCGGTCCGCCCGCGCTCGACCTGCGGCTCGCCGCCGCCACGTCGACGCGGGAGGCGACGCGGGCCGCCGGATCGGCCGGTGCGACGTGGGGCCGGGTCGTGGCGCAGCCGGCACCGATCGAGGACGGCGGGCGGGTCCCGGCACAGCCCGATCAGGCGCCGAGGTCAGGGCGTGACGCGAACGACGACCTCGGTCCCGGTGAGTCGCTCGACCCCGACGGTGAATCCCCCCGCCTCGGCCCGGCCGCCGACCGGCACTGTGATCCGCTGGCCCGCGACCTCCACCTGCGCGGCACCGTCGACCACCCCGACGAGCCGTGCCTCGATCCCCAGCACCGACACGGCGGTGTCGCCGCTGCGCGGGAACGTGATCGTGCATCCGTCCAGCGCGCAGGACGTCTGCGTGCCGCCACCGCCGCACCCGGCGATGCCGAGCGACAGGACACAAGCGGTCAGGACGGCAGCAACACGGCGATTCACCCGACGACCATAGTGCGCTCCCGGATCCCGGCGACGCGCCCGTCGTCCGCGTCGGTCCCCCCTCGGCTCAGTCCCCCTCGACGCGGCGCAGGCTCCACCCGAGCCAGAGGCCGCCCCCACCGGTGAGGACCCCACCCAGGACGAACGACCCGACCGCCAGCAGCATCACCCCGACGACCAGGACGAGGACCGCGCCACCCAGATGGAGGATCTGCAGGAGAGGCACCCGTCGAGCATGCCCGACGCCGTCGGCCGGGGCGAGGGCCGAACCGGGCACCGATCGCAGGGCGGACGGGCCGCCACCGATGGCGCGCGCGGCCCGTCCGGACGAGGATCCACCTCGGCCCGAGGAGGACCTTCGTGACGAATGCCCGGAACATCCCGACGGATCGGCCGTCCGCGGCCGACGTCGCGGAGAACGTCGGGGACCACCCGGCGTTGCACCTGCTGGGACGGGTCGGGCTGGTCGCCTACGGCCTCGTCCACCTGGGGATCGCCGTGCTCGCCGCCCGGCTCGCGTTCGGCGATCCGGGGCGTGCGGACAAGGCCGGTGCCCTGCAGGCCGTGGCCGGCACCGGCTTCGGGCGGCTGCTGCTCTGGATCGTCACGGCCGGGCTCGTCGCCCTCGTGCTGTGGCAGCTCGCCGAGGTGCTGTTCGGCCACCGCGGCCTGCCACCCGGGCAGCGGGCCCGGCGCACCGCCGTCGACCTGGCCGAGGCGGTCGTGTTCGGGCTCCTCGCGAAGACCGCCGCGGACGTGGCGGTCGACGGGGGTGCCACGCCGACGTCCACCCCGCTCCCGTCGATGCTCCTCGCGCTCCCGGGCGGCGCGTTCCTGCTCGGCCTGGCCGGGATCGGCCTCGTCGCGGTCGCCGGGTACGCGGTGTACCGGGGACTCAGCGACGCGTTCCTGCGTGACCTGGACCTGCGCGGAGCGGGACTCCGCCGGTCGCTGCTGGTCAGAAGGCTGGGCCGGATCGGCTGGCCGGCGCTCGGGGCCACCTACGCCACCTCCGGGGTGCTCCTGACGATCGCCGCGGTGCGGTACGACCCCGCCCAGCCCGTCGGGCTCGACGCCGGCCTCAAGGAGCTGGGGGCGCAGCCGTTCGGCCCGCTGCTCCTGTCGCTGCTCGCCGTCGGCCTGGCCGTGTTCGGCGTCTACGCGCTCTTCGACGCCCGTTACCGCGCGGCCTGACCCGGGCCTCCACCCCTCAGCCGAGGTCCGCCAGCTTGCGTTCCAGGACGGTCCGCTCGCGCTCGTTGCCGCACAGCACGAGAGCGCGCTCCAGCTCGACGCGTGCCTCGCCGGTGCGGCCGAGCCGGGTGAGCAGCTCCCCGCGCACGCCCGGCAGCAGGTGCGAGCCGGACAGGACCCCGGCGCCCACCAGCTCGTCCACGATCGGGAGCGCCGCGGCCGGCCCCTCGGCCATGGACACCGCCACCGCCCGGTTGAGGTCGACGACCGGCGACGGTGCGAGCCGGCCGAGTGCCTCGTAGAGGAGCACGACGCGCTCCCAGTTCGTCGCGTCGACCGACGGGGCGACGGCGTGGCACTCCGCGATCGCGGCCTGCAGCCCGTAGGCCCCCAACCCCCGCCCGGCCTTCTCCGCGCGGGCCAGGGCGGCGCGTCCCCGGCGGATCGCGGCGCGGTCCCAGCGGCGGCGGTCCTGGTACTCGAGCAGCACCGGCTCGCCGTCCGGTCCGGTGCGGGCGGGGAACCGCGCCGCGGTCAGCTCGAGCAGCGCCAGCAGGCCCTGGACCTCGGGCTCGTCCGGCACCAGCCGGGCCAGGACCCGCGCCAGGCGCTGCGCCTCACCCGCGAGGTCGAACCGGATCAGCTGCGGCCCCGAGCTCGCCGACGACCCCTCGGTGAAGATCAGGTAGATCACGCTGAGCACCGGTCCGAGCCGCCCGGTGCGCTCCTCGGCGGGTGGCGTCGCGAACGGCACCCGGGCGGCCCCGAGGGTCTTCTTCGCCCGGGTGATCCGAGCCTGCACGGTCGCGGTCGGGACGAGGAACGCCCTGGCGATCTCGTCGCTCGTGAGGCCGCCGACCACCCGCAGGGTCAGGGCCACCCCGGCCTCCCGGGACAGCACGGGGTGACACGAGACGAACATCAGGGCGAGCACGTCGTCGTCGATCTGGTCCGGGTCCCACAGCACGTCCTCGGCGTCCCGGGCCGGATCGGCGGGTGCGCTCCCCGAGACGACGCCGCCCTCGCGCAGGTCGTGGGCGAGGGCGGCGTACCGCTCGTCGAGGGCCGAGCGGCGGCGGAACGCGTCGATCGCCCGGCGGCGGCCGACGGTGAGCAACCACCCCGCGGGCTGCCGGGGGACACCGTCGCGCGGCCAGCTCACCAGCGCCTCGGCCAGCGCCTCCTGGGCCAGGTCCTCCGCCAGCGCGAAGTCTCCGGTGTAGCGCGCGAGCGCGCCGACGATCCGCGCGGACTCGATCCGCCAGACGGCGGCGACGGCCTCCCGGCCGGTCGGGTCCGCCACGCGCCCCCCTACCCGCTCAGAGCTGGCCGGTCGCCTCGCGCCAGGCCCGCTCCTTCTTGATCCACTCATTGTCCTGCGGGAACTCGTCGATCGAGGCGACGCGGCGGATCTCGGTCTTGAAGCCCGGCCCGGCGGCCGGCACCCGCTTGGCCCACTCGACCGCCTCCTCCTTCGACGCCACGTTGAGAATGTAGAAGCCGCCGAACAGCTCCTTGGTCTCGCCGTAGGGGCCGTCGGTGACCACGGGCGGCTCCGCGGAGTAGTCCACGACCACGCCCTCGGCGGCGTCGGTGAGCCCCTCCGCGGCGACCAGCACGCCCGCCCGGATCAGCTCGTCGTTGAACCGGCCCATGATCTCGATCATCTCGGTGAAGTCCGTGTTCGCCATCCCCGCGTAGGCCTCGTCGGTGGCGCGCATGATCAGCATGTACTTCATGGTCATCGTCTCCCAGTGGCGTCCGGGTCCCGTGTGGACCCTCTCATCCCCGGGTCGAACGGGGAAGGTGGCGTTTCGACAACGCGGCCGGAAATTTGTTGCGACCCAGGCCCGCGCCGAGCTGTGGCGCCCCCGTGCCCACCGTGTGGGGGCGTTCGGGCAGCACCCGAACGCCCGCCCCGGCGACATCCCGCCCACCCGATCACGATCGGCACCCCGACCGGTCCCGCGCCCACCGCCCGGCGCGCGGGACCGCCCTCAGCCCGCGAAGGGGTCCGCGACCTTCTTGCGTGGCCGACGCTTCGGCTTCGCCTCCGGCTCCGGCTCCGCCGCCACGGCGACGGACGCGCTCGCCCGGTTCTCGTAGGCCTCCGCCACGGACGACGGGATACGGCCACGGGCCGACACCGGGTACCCGTTCGCGTTCGCCCAGTCCCGGATCGCCGCGGCCTCCTCCCGCGAGCGGCCCGTCGCCCGGGCGACGCTCTTCGCCCGCGCGGGCGAAGAGCCTCCGGCACGACGTGCCGCCCCGACGAACGGGGCCAGCGCATCGCGCAGACCGGCGGCGTTCCTGCCGTTGAGGTCGATCTCGAACGACTTGCCGTCCAGCGTGAACGCAATCGTCTCGACCGCCTCGCCGCCGTCGAGGTCGTCCACGAGCTTCACTTCGGTGATTTGAGCCATACGCACTTCCATCCATCGATCCGCGCTTACCCGCCAATTCTGCACACCGGGCGAGAAATGGTCGAGCCGATGCGGCGGAATCCACTCCCCGGGTGGCCGACTATTCGACGGAAGCCCAGGCCGGGTAAGTGTCGGTGAACCGCACCATCCGCGCGATCACCCGCGACGGGACCCGGTTCCGGGGTGCGCCCCGGCACGCGGGCCCCGCCCGGGGAGTCTCCGGGCGGGGCCGTCGTTCCGGCCGTGCGGGGGCCGTCCGGCTGCCCCGCGTCGTCGTCAGGCCGGGCTGTTCAGGAGGTCTCCCAGGTGCTGGTCGATCTGGGGCATGTAGGTCGGCGAGACGGCGAAGAGCCCGAGGTGGCCGAGGACGTCCTCCACCACCCGCAGCTCGGAGGTCTTGATCCGCGCCTGCTCGGCCCGGCAGTCCCGGACCGGGAAGAACATGTCCTCGTCGATGGGCATCACGAAGGTCCTCGCGGTGATCCGGCCCAGCGCGGCGTCGAGATCGCCCCCGGTGTGCCGGGCGACGTCGCCGCGCTGCCACTTCCACATCATGCACAGCAGGTCGTTGGGGTCCATGGCGGTGAAGTACGGCTCGAGGAAGCCCTCGACGAACGCCTCCTTGGAGTCGAAGTCCAGCGCGCGCCAGACCTCCTGCTTCCAGAACTCGGTGGAGAACCCCATGACCGCCCAGATCCCGGCGTGGCGCTCGAGTCCGGCGACGACGTCGGCGTTGGAGCCGTACTCGCCGTCGGCGTAACCGGGGTCGGAGGTGATCGCGTCGGCGAGCGCCTTCGTGTAGAGGAAGTCGTGCGGGGTGTTCCGGGCCGTCCCCGCGATCGGCGCGGCGCGCTTGACCTTGTCGGGGAACCGGACGGCCCATTCGTAGGTCTGCTGGGCGCCCATCGACCCGCCGACGACCGCGTACAGGGTGTCGATGCCGAAGTGCTCGCGCAGCAGCCGTTCCTGGGCGACCACGTCGTCCCCGATACGCACATGCGGGAACTTCGACATGGCGATCTCGGCGTTGGGGCCGTCCGCGTTGTGGGGCGAGACGGACAGGCCGGACCCGATCTGGTCGATCACCACGATGAAGTACCTGTCGGGGTCGAGCGCGTGGTCGGCGCCGATGTAGGCGTCGCGGAAGATCTGGTGCGAACCCGAGTACCAGGTCGTCACCAGGATGGCGTTGTCCTTGGCCTCGTTGAGGGTGCCGAACGTCGCGACCGCCAGCCGGCAGTCCGGGATGGAGCCTCCCTCCTCCAGATCGAGGCGGCCGACCGAGATCAGGTCGTAGTCGCCGTGGAACTCGTGCGAGTAGAACGGGTTGTCGATCATCTCTGTCCTCGTCGTCGGTGGAGCCGGTCTCGTCGATCCCGGGGCGGCACGGGCGTCCGGCACCCGTGCGACGCAGATCACTCTCCATTGTGTTCCACCGGGGCGACGTGTCCGGTCTTGGGACACGCCGCTCGGCGCGAGGTACCCGAGGTTCCGGCCGAGCCGGCGGCGGGGCGCGATGCCGCGGTCATGCGGGCAGCACCCGCGCCGCGGCGTCCCGCCGGAGGATCATCACCACCAGCGGTGCCGCGAGCAGGGCCACGACCACCGGCACGATCGCGACCCGCGCGGCCACGGCGAACGGCAGCAGGCCGAGCAGGGCGACGGCGATGCGGGCCCCGGGCGGAGCGGTCCGCAGCCAGGCGCAGAGGATCATCGCGGCCCCGCTCAGCGCTCCGACGAGCATGAGGAGCGGCGCCGCGCCCGCGGCCATGAGCAGCTGGCAGCAGCCGAGCGCGGTGAGCAGCACCCGCAGCCGGTTCGCGGCGAGGGCGGCGAGCGCGTCCCGCCACTCGTCGCCCGGCGCCAGGATCCCGGCGCAGGTCAGGAGGGCGGCGGGGATCCAGCTCAGCACCCCGACGGTGGACAGGCTCAGCAGGCCCGGCCCGGCCAGCGCGGCCGCCCAGGCCAGCCGGACCCCCGCGGGGAGATCGGGTTCGCGCAGCCGACGTGCGGCGATCAGCGCGACGACCGCCAGTCCCGCGGTGAGCAGCCCGAGGGCGACCGGCGCGAGCTTGTCGCCGGTCCAGTCCGGGATCACGGCGCCGAGGGTGGTCTGGACCAACCCCGCGACGAGCAGGAGCGACGCGCCGACGACGCCGATCCGGACGGCGGCCTGGCGGCGGCCGGCGGCGGTCACCGGCTCACCATCGCGACCGAGCGGCGGGGCGTCGGCCGGCCGTCACGCACGGGTCGGCCCACCCGGAACGTCAGCAGGGGACGGGCACCGGTGGGCAGCAGCGCGGCGAACCGCGGCGCGAACGTCGCGGGAGCCCCGGTGCTCGCCTCGCGGTCGATCCGCTCGGTGATCTGGTTCATGTGGTGCAGGGCGAGCCCCGCCGCGGTGGCGCGCAGGTGGATGCGCTGCAGCAGCCGGCCCGCCTCGAGGTGGGCGCGACGGTCCTCGGGGTCGGCCGTCGTGATCACCCCGTACGCAGCGGCCGTCGCGGTGTGGACGTCACGGGTCCGGTCGATCCAGAACCGGTCCCCCTCCGTCCGCGACGACGGCGGCAGCAGCTTCGCGACGCCGAGCTCGAGCGGGCTCAAGCCCTGGCCGTCGAGCACCAGGCCGTCCCGGTGGCGCTGCTCGTCGTCGTTCGTCGCCCGGAACCACGCGAAGTTGTCGACGGACTGCTGCTCGTCGGCACACAGCGCCTCGGCGGCGTCGACGAGCAGCTGCCCGAGTGCCGCCCTGCGGCCGGGCTCGTCGATCCAGTGCAGGCTCCCGGCCGTCTCGTCCGGGCCGGCGAGCGCGCCGAGCACCGCCGGCGGAACCGGCGTCGGCCGGTACGGTCCGCGGTTGGTGTGCCGCCGGTCGATCACGTCGTAGAGCGGGTCCGTGCCCGGCACGCCCGGCGCCAGTCCGACGTGCGCCACGCGCAGTCCGTCGCCGCCGTCGGGGAGCAGGGCGAGCGTGGGCCGCAGGCCGCGCGGGCCGCAGGCGATGACCAGGTTCTCCAGGGCGCAGCCGAGCCCGACGTCGCGTTCCCGGCCGAAGGGGTCGACCGACCCGGTGTCGCGCGCCGGGTCGCTGTAGACGTCGATGCCGTCGTCGGTCACGACGAAGTCCCACGGCTGGGTGTTGTGCGGGCTGGCGGCCAGCACCGCCGCCGCGACGGCCCCACGCGGTCCCGGCACGTCGCGCCAGCGGTGCCACGGCTCGTGCGCGGGGCCGCCGGCGGGATCGAGCACCGCCGAGTCGTAGACGCGGTAGCTGAGCAGGCCCGTGCCGGCGACCGCGAGCGCGGCGCCGCCGAAGGCGAGCCCGCGCAGCGCGCTCCGGCGGGTGATCCCGGCGATGGGCTCTCCGACGGTCCGTCGATCGTCGATGTCATGGTCGGCCCTCCTCGGGCGGCGGTCGTGACGACGTCATGGACAGCAGTTCGTGGCCGGTGTCCCAGAGCAGGGTCAGGAGCGCGCGCACCGACGCCTCGTCGACGCCGTCGACGATCAGCACCGATGCGTCCTCGCCGGGCGCGGACACGTGGTCGAACCTGGTCCGGATCACCCCGAGCACGCCGTGCGCGAGCGGGCCCCGCAAGGCAGCTCGTAGCGTCGGGTGGCCATGCGCCGAGGAAAGCCCGCACCGGGGTGCCCACACACCACCCGGCCCGGAGGAGCACCCGGGTGGGGTGCGGAGCGGCCCGAGGTCACGAGCCCGGCGCGGGCACCCCGGGTGCACGTCCCCCAGGGGTGATGCGCGAGCACCCGGTTCGTCCCCACCCTCATGACGGATCCGTCCGACGGGCGGACGAGGGAGGGGGTCGGTCGTGGACAGAGGACCGCTGGGCGAGACGGGATCCCGGCCCGCCGTCGCCGCGCCGGCGTCGTGGGTGCGGTTCCTCGTCGGTTTCCTCGTGCTCTGGGCGGCCCTGGCCGGCACGAGCGCCCTCGACCCGACGGCGCGGTGGGGACCGGCGATCCTGCTCGTGGTGGTGGTGGCCTCACTCGCCGTGTCCCGGTTCCTCTACCGCCTCCCCCCGCGCGATGCCGTCCGCGTCCTCGGCCTGGGCAGGCCGCGCGGGCGTTCCCTCGCGGTGTCGGCGGTGGTGTCCGCGCTCGTCCTGCTCGTGTGGCCGACCGCGATGGCGCTCAGCGGTGTGCCGATCCCGCTCCGGCCGGACTGGCCCGTGGTGCTCGTCGGCATGTTCGCCCTCCACGGGCTGGCCGAGGAGATGGTCTGGCGCGGGTACGTGTTCCGCCTGCTCGCGCAGGGCCGCACGTTCTGGCGGGCGGTGGGCTGGTCGATGCCGCTGATCGCCGTCACCCACGTCCCGATCCTCGTGGCGTCCGGGCCGGCGATCGGCATCGGCGCGATGCTCGTCGCCGCGGTCACCTCGATCCCGTTCAGCCGGCTCTACGTCATGGGCGGCGCAACGCTGTGGGCCCCGGCGCTCCTGCACGCCGCGATCGACAGCTTCAAGCTCGTCGTCCTCCCCGCGGAGGTCATGGGGATCTACCCGTTCCTGATCATCGGCTTCAGCATCGCCGTCCCGCTCCTGGTGCTGGCCTTCGGGAAGGACACCTCGCGATGACCCGCCGAACCGGGGTCAGATCAGCCCGAGACGGCGGGCGGCGTGCACGGCGTCCTGCCGCGAGCCGACGCCGAGCTTGCGGTAGAGGCTCCGGTTGTAGGCCTTCACGGTGTTGATCGACAGGAACAGGCCGGCCCCGATCTCCCGTTGGGTGGCCGTGCCGGCCAGGGCCCGCAGGATCGACATCTCCCGGTCGGTCAGCTCCTCGGCGAGCCCACCGGAGCGGGAGGCGGCCCGGACGGCGACGCGGCCGATCCGCTCCTCCGCCTGCCGGAGCCGATCCGCCACGAACGGGATCACCGGCTCCTCGTCGACGAGGTCGCGGGCCCGGGCCAGGGCCGCGCGCGCGGCCGCCCGGTCACCGCACGCGAGCTCGGCGTCGGCGAGGAAGAGCAGGGCCAGGGCGAGGCCCGTGGCCCGGTTCCCCACCTCGGCCAGCATCACCGCGCGCACGAGCAGCCGCCGGGCTCCGGCGGCGTCGGCACGCCGGTACCGTCGACGGCCCTCCACCACCCGGATCATCGTCACGACCGGTGCCGCCGCGGCCCCCCACTCCCGCTCGACCTCGTCGGCGAACGGAACGGCCCCGGCCAGCAGCCGGTCGACGTCGGGGTCCCGGCCCAGTTCCAGCAGGCCGATCCCCAGCCGACCGGCGAGCTGCAGGGACACACCGGCGGACCACTCGCCACGGTCACGCTGTCGCCACGAGTCCTGGAGCATGCCCACCGCCTCGTCGAACCTGCCGTCCCGGACGAGGGCGCTGCCCAGCGCGGCCAGGCCCGTGCGGTGGCCGGGGCGCCCGGCCTCGGTCTCGGCGGCGAGGGCCGCCCGGGCCAGGGCGACCGACCGGGCCGGGTCGGAGTCCGGCGTGCCGATCGTCGCGCGCATCACCAGAGAGGCGCCGCGGGCACTGCGCCAGCCCCTGATCACGGTGTCCGGTGCGATGTGCTCGTCGCAGCGGTCGAGCCAGTGGGTGATCCGGTCGGGGCGGCCGCCCGTCGCGGCCGCGTAGGCCAGCGACAGCGCCAGCTGCGGACCGACCTGCGGCTCGGGCAGCTCCTCCCCGAGCCTCAGGTACGTGGCCGCCGCACCGCGGTCGAAGAACCACGTCTCCGACGTCTCCAGCAGCGCGGCGGCGGCCTCGGCCTCGCCCGCCCTGAGGAGATGGCGTGCCGCGTCGTCGATCCGGCCGTGCTCCTCGAACCAGGCCGCCGCCCGGCACAGGATCTCGCGGGCGCCGGTTTCCGTGCGGGGTTCGCGCAGCAGCACGTCGCGCAGCAGGTGATGGCACCGGTACCAGGTGCGGTCGGCGTCGAGCGGCACGACGAACAGGTCGGCCCGGTCCAGCGCGTCGAGCACGTCCGCCGAGCCGGTGACCTGCAGCGCGGCGTCACACAGGGGACCCGAGATCCGGTCGAGGGGCGCCGCCCGCCGGAGCAGGTCGCGCTGCTCGGGCGCGAGGGCCGGGAGCACCTCGGCGGTGAAGTAGTCCAGCAGGTGCCGGTCGTCGCCACGCACGCGGGGCCTCGCGGGGCCCGGATCCGACCGCAGCGCCAGGGCGGCCAGCTGCAGCCCGGCCGCCCATCCCTCGGTGCGTTCCCACACCCCGGCCGCCGCCTCGCCGTCCAGGGTGGTGCCCGCCACGGCCGAGACGAGCGCGGCCGCCTCGTCGACGGTGAACCGGAGGTCCGCGGCGCGCACCTCCGTCAGCTCACCTCTGGCCCGCATCCGGGCCAGAGGCAGCGGGGGGTCGGAACGCGCGGCGACGACCACCCGCGCGGACGGCGGCAGGTAGGAGACGAGGAACTCGACGCCCTCGTGGATCCGGGGATCGGTGAGCACGTGGTAGTCGTCGAGCACCAGGACGTGCGACGCCGACGAGGTCGCCAGCTCGTTGAGCAGGATCGGCAACGCGAGGTCCAGCGGATCCGCGCCGGTCGCGGCCAGGGCGTCCAGGGCGGCGGGGCTGATCTCGTCGCTGGCCCGGCACAGCGCGGTGAGCACGTAGCTCCAGAACCGGGTCGGCTCGTCGTCTCCCGCGTCGAGGGAGACCCACGCGACGCGGCTGTCCCCAGGACTCGAGGGCTGCCCAGGACTCGAGGGCTGGCCAGGACTCGACGCCCACGAGCTGAGCAGGCTCGTCTTGCCCCATCCGGCCGGAGCCACCACCACGGTGAACGGCGTCGCGGCCTCGCGGAGCCGGCCGGCGAGCCGCTCCCGGGGGACCGCGCCCGCCCGGACGGGCGGGATCACCTGCTTGACGGTGAGCAGCGGACTCGCGGGCCGGTTCGCGGACATCACCCTCCCGCCCGGCGACGAGCGCCGCGTCCCCGCGGACGAAGTGTGCCAGCCCCGGGGAGGGGCGCCCAGACCTTCGGCGCCCAGACCCTTGGCGCCCAGACCCTTGACGCCCGGCCCCGCCGCAACCGGACCGGTCACGCCGCGGCGACGGTCACGCGACGCGAGCGAGGATCGCGGCGAGGCCGTCCGGCATCGCCACCATCGGCTGATGCGAGGTCGGGAGGCGTTCGACGAAGTCCGCGGCCGACGCCAGCTGTTCCTGCGCAGCCGGCGGGAGCGCCCGGTCGTCCTCGCAGATGATGTACGTGGTCGGGTGGCCCCGATCGGGCGCGGAGCTGGGCGAGGTGGCGCTGGACGCGGACTGCGGCGTCATCCGTCGCAGGTCCGCATCGGCGCGGTCGGGATCCACGTCGGCGCAGAGGACCTGCCGCAGGACGGCGAGATCGTCGGTCACCCGCAGCGTCCCGTCCTCGTGCGGTCCGAACCACGTCGGCAGCGGCCCACCCGCGAACAGGTCCAGCGCCGACTGGCCGCGCTGCGGCCACATCGCCGCGAGGTAGACGCTGTGCGAGACCGCCGGATGGCCGGCGAGCTCGGTGATCACCATTCCGCCGTAGGAGTGCCCGACGAGCACGACGGGGGCACCGACCCGCTCGACGTACTGCCGCACCACGGCGGCATCCGCCGCGAGGTCCCCCAGCGCGGCCGGGTCGGTCCCCGCGCTCGGGAGCTGTTCGACGACATCGACCCGGTGGCCGGCCTTCTGAAGGATCCGCGCGACGTCGGCCCAGTACCAGCCGCCGACCCAGCCGCCGTGCACGAGAACGAAGTTGGACATCGGACGATTGTGATGAAGGTCACTCCCTTCCTCAATCGGCCGAGCAGCCCCGGCGGCGCGCGACTACCCACCGGAGCGAGACCGTCTCGTTGACAGCTCCTTCCTGCAGGAATATTTTCAGCCAGAAGCATTGCTGGCCGAGAGTGGGGGATGACGGTGCCCGAAGTCGCGTTCAGTGTGGATCAGTCGAAGTCGATGCGGGACCAGGCGGCGCCGGGGCACAACCGCTGGCACCCGGACATCCCGCCGGTCGCGTCCGTCAAGCCCGGGGCGGAGTTCCGGGTCGAGTGCCGGGAGTGGACCGATGCCCAGCTCGGCAACAACGACTCGTCGAACGACGTGCGCGACGTCAACCTCAGCGTCGCCCACATGCTCAGCGGCCCCGTCGAGATCCAGGGCGCCGAGGCCGGCGATCTGCTGGTCGTCGACATCCTCGACCTGGGTCCGTGCCAGCCACCGCAGGAGTACGGCGACGCACCCGGCCAGGGCTGGGGCTACACCGGGATCTTCGCCAAGGCCAACGGCGGCGGATTCCTGACCGACCACTTCCCGGACGCGTACAAGGCGATCTGGGACTTCCACGGCCAGGACGCGACCTCGCGCCACATCCCCGGGGTGCGCTACACCGGCATCACCCACCCGGGCCTGTTCGGCACGGCGCCCTCCGCCGACCTCCTGGCCGAGTGGAACCGCCGCGAACAGGCACTGATCGACCAGGACCCGGACCGGGTGCCACCGCTGGCCCTGCCACCGCTCGAGGACGGCGTCCTCGCCGGCACGCTGACCGGGGCCGAGTTGGACCGCGTCGGACGCGAGGGGGCCCGCACCGTCCCCGCCCGCGAGAACGGCGGCAACCACGACATCAAGAACTTCACCCGGGGCAGCCGCGTCTTCTACCCGGTGCACGTGGCCGGGGCCAAGCTCTCCGGCGGCGACCTGCACTTCTCCCAGGGGGACGGCGAGATCACGTTCTGCGGCGCCATCGAGATGGGCGGGTTCATCGACTTCGGCGTGGATCTGATCAAGGGAGGCATGGAGAAGTACGGCATCACCACGAACCCCGTCCTGATCCCGGGTCGCGTCGAGCCGCGCTACAGCGATTTCCTCACCTTCATCGGCGTCTCGGTCGACGAGAAGTCCGGGGACAACCTCTACCTCGACGCCACCG